>JBEKAU010000011.1:0-15384 GCA_050015755.1 Vulcanimicrobiaceae bacterium
GTCGTGCGGGTCACACCGCAGACCATCATCGAGACGCTGCGCGAGCTCAAGGCCGCGGGGTTCTCGCAGCTGACCGACGTCGGCGGGGTTGACTACCTCGAGCGCACGCCGCGCTACGACGTCGTCTACCATCTGACGAAGCTGCCGACGGCGCCGGCAAGCATCGGCGAGGTCGGCACGCCCGAACGCGTGCGCATCCTGTGTGGTGTCCCCGGCGAGGAGCCCGAGGTTCCGACCGCGGTGGCGCTCTGGCCGTCCGCCGATTGGGCTGAGCGCGAGATCTTCGACCTGTTCGGGATCGTCTTCACCGGCCATCCTGATCTGCGACGCATCCAGATGCCCGACGAGTGGGAAGGCTACCCGCTGCGCAAGGACTACCCGCTGCGCGGGCCGGCGCGCGAACGCACGCCGCGTCCCTCGTTCGCGCTCAAGTCCAACGTCGCCGCCGGAACGCCGGCCTCCGGCCGCGCGGCCGCGGCGCTGCAGCGCCAACTGGTCGAAGGCCGCAAGCACGACGCTCTCACCGTCGAGCACGCCGCGCAGACGGCGCAAGCCGGCGTCCATCCCGGCGCGGGCGTCACCGCGGGTGACGCGAAGGCGAGCGAACTCGCGGAGCGCCCGGTCAACCTCAACACGAAGGACCAGAAGCCGCAGTGAGCAGCATCGCACCGGAGTCCACGGGCTACTCCGTCGACGTCATCGAACGCGGCGATGGCCGCATGGTCCTCTCGATGGGGCCGCAGCATCCCTCGACGCACGGCGTGCTGCAGGTCGTCACCGAGATCGAAGGCGAGATCGTCACCAAGGCGTCGCCCGAGATCGGCTACCTGCACACCGGCATCGAAAAGTCGGCCGAGAACCTCTTCTGGACGCAGGCGTCGACCGTCATCGAGCGGATGGACTACCTCTCGCCGCTGACCAACGCGCTGTGCTACTACCTGGCGGTCGAGAAGCTGCTGGGGATCGACGGGCAGATCCCGCTGCGCGCGCAACAGATCCGCGTGCTGCTCTCGGAGCTCTCGCGCATCGCATCGCACTGCGTGTGGCTGGGCACCGGCGGCATCGACCTGGGCGCGCTGACCGGATTCTTCTACGCCTTCGATCTGCGCGAGCGCATCCTCGATCTGTTCGAGGCCTCGGGCGGCGCGCGCATGCACCCCAACTATCTGCGCGTCGGCGGCGTGGCGCAAGACCTGCCGCACGGCTTCCTCGACAAGCTGGACGGCGTCATCGCGATGTACGAGCCGCGCATGCGCGACTTGCGCGGGCTGCTGCAGAAGAACCCGATCCTGCAAGATCGCATGATCGACGTCGGCATCCTCGAGGCCGACGAAGCCGTGGCGTGGGGGATGACCGGACCGATCCTGCGCGGCAGCGGCATCGCCTACGACATCCGCAAGGCCTTCCCGTACAGCGGCTACGATCGCTACGAGTTCGACGTCCCGACCCGCACCGAAGGCGACGCCTACGCGCGCTTCCTCGTGCGGCTCGATGAGATGGACGAGTCGATGCGGATCATCCGCCAAGTGCGCAAGGAGCTGAACGAGCCGGGCAACTGGCAGATTCCCAACACCAAGTTCGCACCGCCGCCGAAAGAGACGATCGCGCTCTCGATGGAGGCGCTGATCCACCACTTCAAGCTCGTCTCCGAATCGTTCCGCGTCCCCGCCGGCGACGTCTACCAGGCGGTGGAGGGTCCGCGCGGCGAGCTGGGCTACTACGTCGTCTCCAACGGCGACAACCGCCCGTGGCGCGTCCGCACCCGTCCGCCCTCGATGTACAACTTGCAAGTGCTCAAGAAGATCGCGCTGGGCGAGCTGATCGCCGACATGGTCGTGATGATCGGTTCGCTCGATCCCGTCTTCGGCGAGGTCGATCGCTGATGCTCGACACGCAGGCCGACGCCGCCGGCGGCGTTCACCCCGGATCGGACGCGGTTGCCGACTGGTCGCCTTACGCGCACCGTGCCGGTCATCCGTTCGACGAGCTGTACGCGAAGCTGCGCCCGGAGATCGACGCGATCGTCGCGCAGTACGAGCAGAAGCGCTCGGCGCTCTTGCCGATGGCGCACCTGTTCCAGGAGCACGAAGGCTTTCTCTCGTCCAATGCGCTAGCCGTCATCCATGGACTACTGCCGCGAGAAGATCGGCGTCTCGCACCTGGAGACGACCGACGACGGTGTCTTCTCCTATGAAGAAGTCGAGTGTCTGGCGGCGTGCGATCGCGCGCCGTGCGCGCAGGTCAACCTCGAGTTCGTCTACGACCTCACCAAGGCGAAGGTCGACCAGCTGTTGGCCGATCTGCGGGCGGGGACGCACCCGATCCAGCCGCTGGTGCAGACCGTCAAGCCCGGTAAGACCTGGAAACTCTCACAGGATACCGGCCTCAAAGCGGCCGGCGCGCGCGGCGTGAGCGACCCCAACAACGCCGGCGGTATCGGTGATCCCAGCGGCGTGAAGATGTTCGACCTGATCGTCGGCAAGCCGCAATACGAAGAGCGCTCGAAGGAGCGCCTCGTCCACGAGACGACGCTGCGCCCCGAAATCGCCGAGGGCGGACACTGAGATGACGTCGTTGCGGGCCCCCTCGGGGAATCGTGAATTGTTTGTAGCGTTGATGGGCCCGCGCGTCTGGGGACCCCGCGTCGAAGACGTGGGGGGCACGGAGCCAGGGGCGGAGTGCCGTTAAAATGAGCGACTTGATTACACCCGTACTCACCAAGGGCATCGGGCAGCTGAATCTGCGCGACATCGCGGTCTATCAGCAGCAGGGCGGTTACGAGCAGTTGCGGCGCGCGGTGCTCGAGATGGAGCCGAAGGCCGTCGCCGACATCTGTTCGGGTTCCAATTTGCGTGGGCGCGGGGGCGCCGGATTTCCGACCGGACGCAAGTGGTCGTTCTTGCCGAACAACGGGCGGCCGCGCTACATGGTGTGCAATTGCGACGAGGCCGAACCCGGCACGTTCAAGGACCACATGCTGCTCGAGGAGACCCCGCACCAGATCATCGAGGGGATCCTGATCGGCGCGTACGCGATCGGCTGCGAGCACGCGTACATCTACATCCGGGGCGAGTTCAAGCGCGGCTACCAGATCATGCGCGACGCGGTCGCGCAAGCGCGCGCCGCCGGGTTCCTGGGCGAGAACATCTTCGGCACCGGCAAGCGGCTCGAATTCACCATCCACCGCGGCGCCGGCGCATATATCTGCGGCGAGGAGACGGGGCTGCTCAACTCGCTCGAAGGTCGTCGCGGCGAGCCGCGCTTGAAGCCGCCGTTCCCGGCGGTCAAGGGCCTCTACGGCGAGCCGACCGTCGTCAACAACGTCGAGACGCTGGCATACCTGCCGTATATCTTGCGCAACGGCGCCGAGTGGTTCGCAAAGGCGGGCCCCGAGCGTTCGCCGGGCTTCAAGGTCGTCTCGATCTCCGGCCACGTCGCGCGGCCCGGCAACTACGAAGTCCCGCTGGGGACGACGATTCGCCAGCTGATCTGGGACTGCGCCGGTGGTTTGCGCCCCGGCCGCACGCTGCTGGGCGTGCAGCCCGGCGGCGGTTCGTCCGCGTGTCTGTTCGAAGAACACCTCGACCTCTCGTACGACTTCGATACGATCGCCAAGGCCGGCTCGATGCTCGGCTCGGGCGCGATGGTCGTCTTCGACGACACGACCGACTTCGTCAAGGCCGCGCACGCGCTGATTCGCTTCTACGCGCACGAGTCGTGCGGCCAGTGCACGCCGTGCCGCGAGGGCGGCAGCTGGATCCAGCGCACGCTGGAACGGATGCTCGCCGGCGGCGGCGTCGACTCGGATGTCGACGTCATCGTCAGCGCCGCGCATCAGCTCACCGGCCTCAACCTGTGTGCCCTCGGCGACTCGATCGAGCCGTTCCTGGCCTCGGTCGTCAAGCGCTTCGAGAGCCAGTTCCGCGGCTACGTCCGCACCAGCCCCGCCCAGAAGGTCGCCGTATAACGATGTCCGCCACGGTTCCGCAGACCGATCTGGTCACCGTCACGATCGACGGCATCGCCGTGCACGTCCCCAAGGGGACGCTGCTGGTCGAGGCCGCCAAGACGATCCACCGCGACATCCCGGTCTACTGCTATCACGAGAAGCTCGGTCCGGCCGGGCTGTGTCGCATTTGCCTGGTCGAGATCGAGGGGATGCCCAAGCTGCAGATCGCGTGCAACACGCCGGTCGCCGACGGGATGGTCGTCTCCACCACCAATCCGAAGGTCGACGACGGTCGGCGCGCGATCCTCGAGTTCTTCCTGCTCAACCACCCGCTGGACTGTCCGATCTGCGATAAGGGCGGCGAGTGCGATCTGCAGGACTACGCGATGGCCTACGGCCAGGGCACCTCGCGCATGGTCGAGTCGAAAATGCCCAAGCCGAAGGCGGTCGATCTCGGCCCGACCATCGTGCTGGACGAGGAGCGCTGCGTCGTCTGCCAGCGCTGCGTGCGCTTCGACCAGATCATCACCCAGGAGAGCTCGCTGCGTACCGACGACCGGGGCGCGCACGTGATCATCGCAACCGCGACCGGCAAGCCGTACGTCTCCGACTTCACCGGCAACGTTACCGAGCTGTGCCCGGTCGGCGCCTTGACCTCGAAGACCTATCGCTTCCGTTCGCGCCCGTGGGACAACCACCGCACGACGACGACCTGCACGCAGTGCAGCGTCGGCTGTCAGATGCACGTCGACCAGCGCAACAACACGCTGCTGCGCACGATGAGCGTCCCGGAGGACGATGCGATCTCCGACGGCTGGCTGTGCGACCGCGGCCGCTACAACGTCGGCTTCGTCACCGACGAGCAGCGGCTCACGACGCCGCTGCTGCGCCAAACCGACGGCACGTTCGTTCAGATCGATTGGGCCGACGCGCTCGACCTGCTCGCCGCCGAGCTGAAGAAGGCCGGCACCAGCGCCGGCGTCATCGGCGGCGGCCGACTGCTCAACGAAGAGATCTTGTTGGCGGCCGAGTTGTTCCGCGCGCTGGGGATCGAGAACCGCGACGCGCGCGTCGGCGCGCAGAGCGTCCTGCGGCTGGCCGGTGCGGCGAGCCACACCGACCTCGAGCAGGCCAACACGATCGTCACCTTCGGTCGGCCGCCCTCGCAACTCGCGCCGGTGCTCGACCTGCGCATTCGCAAGGCCGTCTCCCGCAACGACGCGCGGTTGATCTCAATCGGCGATCATCCCGCCAACAGCTTCGTCGCCGAGACGCGCGTGCAGACCGCCGACGAGCTGCGCGCCGCGCTGGGCGAGAAACCAGGCCGCATCGCGTTCGTGTGGGACGGCGTCGTGCGCGAAGGTGCCGCGGCGTTGACCGCACCGCTCTACGACGCGGCGGCGGAGAGCCTGCACGCGTACGTGTTGCCGGAGACGCCGAACGGGCGTGGTGCGGACGCGCTCGGCATGCGACCCGCGAATGGCGCGCTCGGAACCCGCGCGATGCTCGAAGCGGCGCGTGACGGCAAGCTCGCGCTGCTCGCGTTCCTGGGCGCCGACCCGATGCTGCGCTTCCCCGATCGCGCGCTGGTCGAGGCCGCCCTGGCCGCGACACCGTTCGTGGTCGCGACCGACCTCTTCCTGACCGAGACCGCGCAGCGCGCAAACCTGGTGCTGCCGGTGTGCAGCGCGTTCGAGAAGTCGGGCACCACGACCGACCTGGTCGGCGACGTCCTGCCGGTCATCGGATCGGTGCGGCCGCCGGACGGCGTGCTCGCCGACGGCGACGTGATGGTCGAACTCGCCGCGCGGCTGGACGTTGCGCTGCCGCTGCCGGATGCGCTCGAAGCCGCGATCCGCGAGCGGGTCCGCAACGCTCCGCCGCAGACACTCGACGCGCCGGCGACCGTCTCGACGCGGCCGCTGGAAGAAGGACGGCTGCGCGTGATCGCCGAGACGGCGAGCTTCACCGGCGGCGGCACGCTCGCGCACGATCCGCTCCTGGGCGCACTGCGCCTGCGCGGTCGCGCGCGACTCCACCCCGACACCGCCCGCGGCTGGGGCGTTGGCGACCGCGACACCGTCACCATCAGCGCCGCCGCCGACGCCGCATTGCACGACCTGGCCGTCGTGCTCGACGGCGCGGTCCCGCGTGACGCGGTCGTGCTGCTCGACGGCCTCCCGGCCGCACCGCTGAACATCCTAGGCCCGAACCCTTCGGTGCGCGTGCTGAAAGCCGCGGTCGTAGCATGATGATAGACCGAGCACTGGAGAATCGCGCCATGCTCATCCGGCTGTTGCGAGGTCGGACGTGGGGGCCCCACGCGCAGCGTGGGGGGCGCGCAGCCCGGGGCGGAGCGCCGTGCAAATGAGTGTTCCGATTTGGCTCATCGTCGTCATCAAGGCGGCGATCGTGCTGCTCGTCGTCATCACGACGTTCGCGTACTCGATGCTCTTCGAACGCAAGATCATGGGCTGGATGCAGATGCGTCCGGGGCCGAACCGAGTCGGGCCGTGGGGGATGCTCCAACCGGCCGCCGACGCGGTCAAGATGATCTTCAAGGAAGACCTCACGCCGGACACGGCCGACCCGCTGATCTATCGGCTCGCACCGTTCATCTCGCTGATCTGCGCGATGGGGACGTTCGCGATCATCCCGTTCTCCGCCGACGCGAACGGCACACCGTGGTCGGTCGGCAACGTCAACGCCGGCATCCTGTTCGTCTTCGCGCTGACCTCGATCGGCGTCTACGGCATCTCGCTCGCCGGCTGGGCGTCGGGCTCGAAGTTCCCGCTGCTGGGCGCGGTCCGTTCGACCGCGCAGATGATCTCCTACGAGCTCTCGATGTCGATGTCGGTGATCGGTGTGCTGATCCTGGCCGGCTCGACGGCGTTCGGGGCGATCGTCGGGGCGCAGTTCCGGGTGTGGTTCATCGTCCCGCAGATCGTCGGTTTCATCATCTACGTGATCACGGCCGTCGCCGAGACGAACCGCGCGCCGTTCGACCTGGTCGAGGCCGAGACCGAATTGGTCGGCGGCTTCCACACCGAGTATTCGGGGCTGCGGTTCGGGCTGTTCTTCATCGCCGAGTACCTCAACATGATCACCGTCTCGTGCCTGGGAACGCTGCTCTTCCTGGGCGGCTGGAACGGACCGTTCGACCTCCCCTCGTACGGGCTGCTGGGACTGCTGTGGTTCATCATCAAGGCCGGGCTGTTTCTGTTCTTCTACATCTGGTTGCGTTCGACGCTGCCGCGTATTCGCTACGACCGGCTGATGGACTTCGGCTGGAAAGTGCTGTTCCCGGTGGCAACGCTCAACCTCGTCGTGACGGCGGTCATCGTCGCCGTGTGGCCAACGCATGCGTAAGAATCTCTTCAACGTCGGCGCGATCGCCCGCGGCTTCTCGACGACGTTCAGCTACTTGTTCAAGAAGCGGCCGACGATCGAGTATCCGTCGGTGAAGAAGCAGCACGCGCCGCGCTTCCATGGACTGCACGAGCTGCGCCGCTACGCCGACGGCAAAGAGCGCTGCATCGGCTGTGAGCTGTGCGCGATCGCGTGCCCGGCCAACGCGATCACGGTCATGGGCGCGGAGAACGCGCCCGGCGACCGCCGTTCGCCCGGCGAGCGCTACGCCGCGAGCTACGAGATCGACGAGCTGCGATGCATCTTCTGCGGCCTGTGCGAAGAGGCGTGTCCGACCGACGCGATCGTCCTCACGCCGCGCTTCGAGATGGCCGACTACCGTCGCGGCGCGTTCGTCTACGCCAAGGACCGCCTGTTGGTGCCGCCGGAAGCCGGGGTCGGCACCGCGCCGGACGAGCGGCCCAACGGCATCCCGTCCGATCTCGGCGGGGTGTACCGCACCAAGGACACGATCGACATCACCGCCGGCTACGAGGCGACCAACCGCGGGAAGATCCTGCGCGACCAGCGCCGGGGACTGGCGGGATGATCGCCTTCGCGATCCTCGCCCTGGTGATGGTCGCCAGCGCGATCTTCACCATCACCGCACGCACGGCGGTGCACTCGGTCGTCGGGCTGCTGGCGAACTTCGTCGCGCTGGCGATCATCTATCTCACCCTGCAGGCCGAGTTCTTGGCCGTGATGCAGATCGTCGTCTACTCGGGCGCGATCCTGATCCTGTTCGTGTTCGTCATCGCGCTGCTCTCGAGCGGCGTCGCGCCGTTCGACATCGGACCCGACCGCGCCAAGGGCGTCCTCGTCCCGGCGATCCTGTTCGCGCTGCTGATCCTGGGCGGCGTCGTCGCGACGCTGCTGCGCGCGCCGGTCGCCGTCGTTCCCGGCGCGCCGGGCGCGACCGGCACGGCGCAGGTGTTCGGCAGCGTCGCCGACTTCGGCACCGCGCTCTTCAACGACAACCTGCTCCCGTTCGAGGCGACCGCGTTCATTCTGCTGGTCGCCGTGATCGGCGTCGTGCTGATCGCCGGCGACGTCGGCCCGGCCGGGGTGATCACCCGCCGCCGCCGCAAGCGGCCCGGTGAGCGCGAGTCGATCGTCAAGGAGTCCGCTGCGCGATGATCGTCCCACCCGAAGCCTACGTCGCCCTCTCCGCCGTGCTGTTCAGCATCGGCGTCGTCGGCGTGATCGTGCGGCGCAACCCGCTGATCATGCTGATGTCGATCGAGCTGTTGTTCAACGCGGCGAACCTGGCGCTGGTGACGTACGCCCGCGCCTGGCTCAACGACGTCGGCCACATCTTCGCTTTCCTGGTGATCACGGTCGCCGCCGCCGAGGCCGCGATCGGCCTGGCGATCGTGGCCGTCACCTTCCGCAAAACCCCGCACGTCGACGTCGACGACGTCGCGGTGCTCAAGGGCTAGCCACCGATCATGCTGCTCCTCGTCATCTGGCTGCTGCCGTTGCTCGGCGCCGTCCTCGCCTGGGCCTTCGGACCGCAGCTGCGGACCGCCGCCGGTGCGCTCTGTTCCGCGCTCGTGGGGCTCGCGTTCGTCGCGACCTGCGCGAGTTGGGGCGATGCGACCACCGCAGCCGGCGCCCACCAGCCTCTGCTGACCTGGCTGCCGGGTTGGAACTTCGGCCTGCAGCTCGACAAGCTCTCGCTGGTGTGGACGCTGATCATCACCGGCGTCGGCTTCCTGATCCACGTCTACTCGATCGGGTACATGAGCGGCGACGGCGCCTTCGCGCGCTTCTTCGCGTACCTGAACTTCTTCGTGTTCGCGATGCTGACATTGGTCCTGAGCGACAACGTCGTCGGACTGCTCGTCGGATGGGGCCTGGTGGGCCTGGCCTCGTACTTCCTGATCGGATTCTGGTTCCAGCGTCCCACGGCGGTCGCAGCGGCGCGCAAGGCGTTCGTCATGAACGTCGTCGGTGACGTCGGGATCATGTTCGCGATCTTCGTCATCATCGCGCGCATCGGCGCGATCGGCTACGCCGACGTCTTCGCGAAGTTCCCGACCGCCTTCAGCGGGCAGGACCTGTTCTTGGTCTGTCTGGGGCTGTTCATCGGCTGCGCGGCCAAGTCGGCGCAGGTCCCGCTGCACACCTGGCTTCCCGACGCGATGGAAGGCCCCACTCCGGTCTCGGCACTGATTCACGCGGCGACGATGGTCACCGCCGGTGTGTATCTGGTCGCGCGCTTCGCGCCGCTATGGAACGCCTCGCCCGACGCGCGCGCGCTGGTCGGCGTCATCGGCGCGCTGACCGCGATCCTGGGCGCGATCCTGGGCTGCGTGCAGTGGGACATCAAGCGCATCCTGGCCTATTCGACGATGTCGCAGATCGGCTACATGATCATGGGCGTCGGCGTGGGCGCGTTCGAAGGCGGCGTGCTGCACTTCCTCACCCACGCGTTCTTCAAGGCCCAGCTGTTCCTCACGTCCGGCATCGTGATCCACGCGCTGCACGACGAGCAGGACGTGCGCAAGATGGGCGGTCTGCGCACGCGGCTGCCGTTCGCGTATTGGGCGATGCTGATCGGCGTGCTCGCGATCTGCGGCGTCCCGGGCTTCAGCGGCTTCTTCTCGAAGGACCTCGTCCTCTACACGACGCTGCAGAAGGGCCATCCGTGGCTCTACGCGGTCGGCGTCCTCACCGCCGGGATCACCGCGTATTACATGTTCCGGTTGATCTTCGTGACGTTCTTGGGCCGCTATCGCGGTGACGTCGATCCCTCGGATCTGGGGATCCGTCATCCCGAGCTGGCGGGGACCACCGCTGCGGCGGCCGCTCACGTCGAGGAGCCCGAGGCGCACGGCCACGCGCCGGCCTGGCTGATGACGGTCCCGGTCGCGATCCTGATCCCGTTCTCGATCCTCATCGGATGGCTCGAGTTCGGCGGCGAGAACAGCCCCTGGTCGCGTTTCTTCGGCGACTTCTTCGGCACGCAGCAGGGCGCCGCGACCAGCGCGCCGTTCAGCGAGACCGTCTCGACGCTGCTCGTGCTGGTCTGCGTGATCGTCGGCTTCGGGATCGCCTCGTTGCGCTACTGGCGCGGCAACGCGTTGACCGACGCCGTCCCACGGCTGCGCAACGAGACGATCCACACGCCGGCGCTGCTCTGGAACGCGTACTACTTCGACGCCGCCTACGACTGGCTGCTGGTGCGGCCCGCGCGCGCGATCGGGGCCTGGTTCGTGCGCTTCGTCGACCCGCACGTCATCGACGCGGGAGTGCGCGAGACGGCGATCTCCTCGCAGTGGCTGGGTCACCTCTTCCGCAGTTTCGAGACGGGCTTGGTGCGCGTCTACGCGCTGACGATCGCGCTCGGCGTCGTCTGCTTCGTGATCTACTACACGCTGACGGGAGTCGTGCGATGATTCTCACCGCTCTCGTCCTCGCGCCGATCGTCGTCGGCTTCGCGCTCTACGCGCTGCCGCGCTCGGCCGACGTGGCCGCGCGCACGATCGCGGCCCTTGTCGCCGCGCTGGCGTTCGTCGCGACGCTGGCCGATGCCGGCGCGCCCGACGCCTCGTTGCATTGGCTCGCGCGGCCGTTCACGGCCGCCTTCCATCTCGGCTTCGGCCCGATCTCGGTGTGGATCGTCGCGCTGCTCGCGCTGGTGACGTTCAGCGCCGCGCTCGCGATCCCGAAGGGGCCGCAGGCGCGCGCGCTCGCGGCGCAGTTGCTGGTGCTGCTCGGCGCGATGGACGGCGTCTTCCTCTCCAAGGACCTGCTGCTGTTCGCGCTGTTCTGGGACCTAATGCTGCTGCCGGTCTTCCTGGTGCTGATCGACGGCGAACCGCACGCGCGCGCGGGCTGGAAGTACCTGATCTACAATCTGGTCGGCGGCCTGGCGCTGCTGCTGGCGACGGCCGCGTACGGCGTGGTCGCCGGGAGCACCGACGTGCTGGCCGGTGGTCCGCATGCCGTGATCGGCCCCGTCTGGGGCTTCTGGATCTTCGCCGGCTTCGCGCTCGCGTTCCTGATCAAAACGCCGGTCTTCCCGCTGCACACGTGGATGCCGGAGACCTACGCGGCGCTGCCGCCGCCGTTCGCGGCCGTCGTCTCGGCCGTGCAGTCGAAGGCCGGGCTGTACGGATTTCTGGTGATCGGCCTACCGCTGCTCGCGCCCCAGATGGCGCAGGCACGACCGCTGATGATCGCGCTTGGCCTGGCCTCGTTGCTCTACGGCGCGTTCGCCGCACTCGCCGCGAACGACGTCAAGCGCATCGTCGCCTACAGCTCGCTCTCGCACTTGGGGCTGATCCTGCTGGCGGTGTTCAGCGGCTCCGCGCTCGCGTACACCGGGGCGCTGGTCTACATCGTCGCCCATGGGCTCTTCAGTGCCGCGCTGTTCCTCACGCTCGGCGCGGTCGAACAGCGCGAGGAGACGCGCGAGCTCTCACGGCTGGGCGGACTGGGCGCGCGCAATCCACGCTTGGCCGGCGCGCTCGTCCTGGCCGCGTTGGCCGCGCTCGGCTTGCCGGGGCTGGCCGGCTTCGCCGGCGAGATCCTGATCCTCACCGGCATCTTCAAGGGCGGTCTGATCTGGCCGGCGATCGTCGCGCTGCTCCCGATCGTGCTCGCCTCGGCGTACATGCTGCGCCTGTTCCAAGGGATCATGAACGGACCCGAGGTGCCCGACCTGCCGGTCCGGCGCGATCTGAGTTGGATCGAAGGGATCGCGCTCGCGCCGCTGGTCGCCGCGTTCGTGTGGATCGGCGTGAACCCGAGTGCGCTGACGGCCAGTCCCATCGTGGTGCCGGCGGCGATCACCTCGTTCGTTCCGGAGGCCCCGCGTGTACGTTAACGTCCCCACCAACGGCGACTATGCGGCGCTGCTGCCGACGATCGTCGTCGCGTGCGCGCCGCTACTCCTGTTGCTGGTCGACTTGTTCTTGCGCGGCAGCGGCACCGGGCGCCGCGCGGCGGCGGTCGGGATCGCGCTCATCGCGCTGGTCGGCGCGGGGTGGCTGCTCGCCGCGCAGTATCCGCACGACCTGGTCGCCTTCGACGGCGCCTTCGTGCAAGGCGGCTTCTCGATCATCTTCAGCGAGATCGTGATCGTCGCGACGATCGCGACGCTGCTCCTTTCGCTGGGGATCGGTCGCACCGATCAAGTCGCCGGAACGACTGCGCTGCTCCTGTGGAGCGCGAGCGGCGCGATGCTGATGGCCGGCGCGGCCAATCTGCTGACCGTGTTCCTGGGCCTGGAACTGCTCTCGCTCGGTCTGTATTGCCTGTGCGCGATCTCCGCGCGAACGACCGCGCGTGAAGCGGCGCTCAAGTACCTGATCCTCTCGTCGATGGCGTCGGGGTTCTTGCTCTACGGCGCGGCGCTGATGTTCGGCGCGACCGGCACGGTCTCGTTCGCCGGGCTCGCCGCGGCCACACCGACGCCGCTGCTCGCGCTGGGCGCGGGCCTGTTCCTGGTCGGCCTCGCGTTCAAACTCAGCCTGGTGCCGTTCCACGCCTGGACGCCCGACGTCTACGAAGGCGCGCCGCTGCCGGTGACCGCGTTCATGTCGGTCGCCACCAAAGCGGGGACGCTCGCCGTGCTGGCGCGCTTCGCCTATGCGGCGCTGCCGCAGGCCGACGCGACGACGCTGCTCGCGCCGCTGTGGGTGCTGGCCGCGCTCTCGATGCTGATCGGCAACCTCGCGGCGCTCGCGCAGACCGACATGAAGCGCCTCTTGGCGTACTCCGGCATCGCGCAGGTCGGCTACATCGTGACCGCGTTTGCCGGCACGACGGTGCTCGGGCTGCGCTACGCGCTCCTGTACCTGGCCGGGTACACCTTCATGAACCTGGGTGCGTTCGCGGTCGTCGCGCTGATGTCGCGCGACGGCGATGCGGTGGTGGGCCTGGGCCGCTTCGCCGGCCTGGCATCGCGCCGGCCGTGGCTCGCCGCCGCGATGACGTTCTTCCTGATCGGTTTGGCCGGCTTGCCGCCGACGATCGGCTTCACCGGGAAGATCCTGATCCTGGCCGCGACCGTCGGCGCCGGGTACGCGTGGCTGGCCGGTATCCTGATCTTGGGGACCGCGATCTCCGCCTACGTCTACTTCAAGATCGTGCGCGCGATGTTCGCGCACGTCGATAGCGCGCACGTGCGCGACGAGCGTGCGGCGAGCGCGCTGCCGTGGCTCGCGGTCGCGGTCTGTGCGGTCGCCACCTTCGCGCTCGGCATCCTCCCGTTCACCCCTTCGAACGTCCTGCCGCACGTGAAGTGACGATTCGACCGGCGCGGCCCGACGACGAGTCGTTCGTCGTCGGGCTCGTTCCGCGCTTCGTCGAACACGGCGCGGCCGACGGTCACACGCCGGCCGAGGTGATCGCCGGCACGTCGCGCGTGCTCGGGCGCGCGGTGCGCGCGCCGCGCGAGGGCGACTTGTTCGTGATCGCCGAGGACGGCGAGGAGCGTGCGGGGTTCCTGTACGCGGTGACCGAGCGCGATTTCTTCACCGGCGAGCCGTACGTGCACGTCTCGGAGCTGGCCGTCACGCGCAGCGGCGGTGGCGTCGGCGCGGCGCTGATGGCGCACGCCGAAGCGTGGGCACGCACCCGCGGCTCGCGCTTCGTCACCCTCAACGTCGTCGAGGAGAACGCCGACGCGCAGCGTTTCTACGAGCGGCGCGGCTACCAGCCCGGGCATCGGCACTACGTCCGCCGTCTGACCTGAGCGTGCCGTTGACAGGGCAGAATTATTCCGTATACTGCCTATCAACACGGATGCGTTCTCGAGTCGTCGGTTCGACGGATCCATCCCGCGGCCGCTCAGACGAGCCGTCGATGGTTCGTCTGTACGGGTTGCCCGGGCATCTCGTGCGCCGCTGCCACCAGATCGTCGGCGCGATCTTCGCCGACGAGCTGCGCGGCGCGTCGGCGGTCACGTCGGTGCAGTACGCCGCGCTGACCGCGATCCGTGCGCACCCCGAGATCGATGCGACGCGGCTCTCGCGGCTGATCGTCTTCGACAAGTCCACACTCGGCGCGGTGCTCGAACGGCTCGAAGCGAAGGGATTGATCTCGCGCGAGGCGAGCCCGCGCGACCGGCGTGCGAAGCGGCTGCGGGTAACCGACGCCGGCATCGCGCTGCTCGAGCAGGCCGATCCGGTCGTCGACCGGATCGAACGACGGTTCTTGGCGCCACTGCGCGCGGCCGATCGCACGCGCCTGGTGCGGTTACTGCGCGAGGTCGTCGCCGGACACGCCGCGGACGAGGCGAAGCTGACGTGAGCGAGACGACGATCCTGATCGCCGGCGGCGGCATCGGCGGTCTGGCGACCGCGCTCGCGCTCGCGCAGGGTGGGCGCGCGGTGCGGGTGCTGGAGAAGGCCGCCGAGTTCGGTGAGATCGGCGCCGGCCTGCAGCTCGCCCCCAACGCCTCGCGCGCACTCGACCGGCTGGGCGTGCTCGAGGGGCTCGCGCGGCACGCGGTCTTCCCCGAGCACCTGATCTGGATGGATGCGATGCACGGCACGCGCCTGAGCGAGCTGGATCTCGGCGCGCCCTTTCGCGAGCGCTACGGCTATCGCTACATCGTCATGCACCGCAGCGATCTGCTGGCCGAGTTGTTGGCGGCGGCCCGCGCCGACGCGCGCATCACGCTGGAGACCGAGCGCGAGGTCGTCGAGGCGGAACAGGACGATCGCGGCGTGTCCGTGCGCTGCGCAGACGGGACGACGGTGCGCGGTGCGCTGCTGGTGGGCGCCGACGGCCTGTGGTCGACGGTCCGGCCGCTCGTGATCGACGACGGCGCGCCGATCTGCTCGGAGTACGTCGCCTATCGCGGTGCGATCCCGATCGCCGACGTCTCGACGCACGCCGGGCTCGACAACGTCGTCTTCTGGACGGGGCCCGACAAGCATCTGGTGCAGTACCCGGTGCGGCGCGGTGAGCTCTACAACCAGGTCGCGGTGTTCCGCAGCTATCGCTACCGGCCCGGCAGCGACGATTGGGGGACGCCCGACGAGCTGGAGCGGCAGTTCGCCGGCACCGCG
>JBEKAU010000012.1:0-15308 GCA_050015755.1 Vulcanimicrobiaceae bacterium
CGCTGACCGTCGTCGCCGCGATCTCGGGCGGCACCTCGGCGTTCGACACCCTGCTGCTCGACGAGCTCGCGCCGGCTTCGAATGCGGAGCTCGTGCTTGCGCGCGAGTTGGCCGAGGCTCGCGCCTATCCGCCGATCGACCTGGTGCGCAGCGGCAACGTCTACGATGAGCAACTGCTCAGCGAGATCGCTTCGCACAAGATCGGCGATCTGCGCCGCGCGCTGGCCGGCGTGCCGAGCGTCGAGGCGTCGGAGCGGATCTACGCGGCACTGGCTCGGACGCAGACGAACGACGAGTTCATCACCGCGTTCGATCTGAAGAAGGTCTGAGGCTCCAGAAGTTCCTCGCGGCGGCCGGCGTTGCGTCGCGCCGCCGCGCGGAAGAGATGATCGTCGCCGGTCGCGTGCGGGTCAACGGCGCGCTGGTGCGCGAACTCGGCACGCAGGTCGAGGCGGACGCGCGCGTCGAGGTCGACGGCGCGCCGGTTCAGCTCGCCCAGACGCACACCTATCGGGTCGTGCACAAACCGATCGGCGTCGTGACGACGCTGCGCGATCCCGAGGGGCGGCGCACGATCGGCGAGCTGGTGCGCAGCGCCGGCGTGACCACCCGCGTCGTCCCGGTCGGCCGGCTCGACTACGACACCAGCGGCGTCCTGCTCGTCACCGACGACGGCGCACTCGCGCACGTGCTCACCCATCCGCGGTTCGGCGTCGAGAAGACGTATCGCGCAACCGTGCGCGGCCGGCTGCAGCCCGGTGAGGTCGAGCGGGTGCTGGAGGGCGTGCGTCTCGAGGACGGCCGTGCGGCGCCGGCGCAGCTGCGCGTCGTCGCGGCGCGCAGCGACATCTCGGTCGTCGACCTCACGCTGCACGAAGGCCGCAACCGTCAGGTGCGACGGATGTTCGAGACGCTCAATCATCCGGTGCTGGCACTCGTGCGCCTGCGCTTCGGGCCGATCACGCTCGGTGCATTGCCGGTCGGCGGGGTACGGCCGGTGAGCGAGCGGGAGCTCGTGGCCCTGCGTCGCATCGTCGCAGAAGCCGATGCCCAGTCGCCGACGAGGACCTGAACCACGATGATGCTGCGCGGCATCCGGGGAGCGATCACGGTCGCACGCGACGAGCCCGCGCTCATCCTGGACGCGACGGAGCGGCTGCTGCGAGCGATCGTCGAGCGGAACGCGTTCGTCCCCGAGGACGTCGGCTCGGCGCTCTTCACCGTCACGCCGGATTTGGTCTCGGAGTTTCCGGCGGCGGCAGCGCGGCGAATGGGCTGGACGCTGGTGCCGCTGTTGAACTTCACCGAGATCGGCGTGCCGGGACGGCTGCAACGCTGTATTCGCGTCATGGTGCACGTCAACACCGACCGGCGCCAGGATGAGATCGAGCACGTGTACCTCGAGGGAGCCGTCGTCTTGCGGCCCGACTTGGTCAGCCCGGGGGATTCGGATCGCGGCTGATGCGGAAAAAGGTGGCCGGTAGCGGGCGGGCCAATCGCCTGCGGTCACCCCTGCACGCATGCGCATTTCGAGGTAGGATGTTCCGAATTTCACGCCCGCTCGCCGTCGCCGTTCTCCTCGGCATTGCCCTGGGGGCGAGCCCGCGCGGCGCCTCGGCGCAGAGCTCGCAGATCTACGTCCCACCCAAAATCCTCAAGCAGGGGACGGCCAGCAGCGCGTTCAGCGGCTCGGCCAAGGTCACGGTCAAGGTCCTCATCCGCAAGGACGGCTCGCTCGCTTCGGCCTCCGTCATCCGGTCGACCAACCACGCGGACGACGCCGCCGCGCTGCAGATCGCCAGGAGTACGACGTACAAAGCGGGCACGCACGGCGGCAAGCCGGGTGACGCCTTCTACACCTACGCGCTCGCGTTCAACGGCAAGTCGGTCGTCCTCGACGTCAGCGATGAGGACACGCTCAACCGGGACGCGGTCAACGGCCAGATAACGGCGATCAACGCGCTGATGTCGTCGGCCAAATATGCGCAGGCGAGGGCCGAACTGACGGCCTATCTGACCACCCACGCCGCCGACCACCGCGCCGCAGCGCTCCTGGGTGCGGCGAACTACTACCTCAATGACTACGCCGCCGCCGCGGCGGCCTTCAACCAGGCCGGGACGGTGCCGCCGACGTTCGTCTCGGTCGCGTACGGATCGTATACAAAAGCGAGCGAGGCCGCGATCACGGCGAAGAACTACGACGCCGCCGTCAGCGACGCGACGCATGCCGCCGCGTTGCTGCCCACCAGCTTCGTCCCGTATTTCTACCGCGGCGAGGCCGAAGTCGGTCAGCAGAACGCGGCGCAGGGAATCGCGGACGATGACCAACGGGCAGACGCAGCCGCAGACGCTCCTGGCGATCAACACCGCGCTCTTGGAGGCGTACCTCGCCGGCAACCAGAGCGACAAGGCCGTCGCGCTGGCACAACAGCTCCACGCCGCCGACCCGAACAACGCGCAGATCACCAACATTCTGGCGAGCGTGTACCTCGATCGAGCCACTCATGCCGCCACGCCCGCGGAGGCGGTTGCCGACTACGAACAGGTCGCGCAGCTGGTACCCGACAAGGCGGCGGTCAGCTACGAGAACGCGGCGGTCGCCCTGGGCAATGCGGCCAAGACGGCGGACGAGTTCAAAGCGGCCCTCGCCGAACTCAAGAAGGCGCTGGCGCTCGTTCCGAACGACGCCCAGGCGAATTATACGGCGGCGGTCCTCTCCGGGAACGCCGGCGATTCGGCCTCAGCGCGCGCCTATCTGGCCACCGCCAAAACAAACGTGGGCGATAATCTCGAATTGGCCGCCAAGATCAACGACCTCGGCAAGAAACTCGGACCGAAATAGTAGGAATGGCCGCCGGGACCGCCAATTCCACCCACCCGCGCCGGGAGCGACGCCCCGCCGTCTTTCGTATTGCTCCGGCAGCGACCCAACCGGATTCCATGGCCGGCAATCCCCCCTCGACGCTCGGAGGCGTTAGTAAGACCTCGTGAACTTCTCAGATTTCTTCACGTTCATCGTCCAGGGTGGCCCGGCAATGTGGGCCCTCGTCCTGCTCTCGATCATCGCAGTCGCGATCGTCATCGAGCGGCTCCTGTTCTTCGCGAGCCAGCATTCTGATTCGAAGGGCCTGCTCAAGCAGATCGGCCAGCGGATCGCCGCCGACGATCTCAGCGGTGCCATCAAGATCTGCCGAGCGCAGAAGGGCATGCTGCCGAAGATCCTCGAGTTCGGCCTGCAGCGCGGTGAGAAGAATCGCGCCGATATCACCGATGCGCTTTCGATCGCGCTGATGGAGAACCTGAACTCGCTCGAGCGCAATCTCGGCGTGATCGGTACCATCGCCGTCATCGCGCCGTTCGTCGGTCTGTTCGGTACCGTGCTCGGTATCATCCGCGCCTTCCAAGACATCGCCCTCAAGGGCAACTCGACCCCGGCCGTCGTCGCCGCGGGTGTCTCGGAAGCGCTGATCACGACCGCGGCCGGGCTGTTCGTCGCCGTCATCTCGGTCATCTTCTTCAACTACTTCAAGACGCGGATCAAGGGATACAACCAGGAGATGATCGTCGCGTCCAACCAGCTGGCGGAGATGCTGCACTTCCACAATACGGGTGCCGCGATCCCGACGGACCTCTACCAGCCCTCGAAGTAGGCCTCGGCTGAACCTCTCGATCGAAGGTCTCGACTCAGTGATTGCTATGCTGCAGGAGGGTGAGCCCGTATGAGTATGGTCTCGTCCCAGCAAGACGATCAGGTGATGGCCGAGATCAACATCACGCCCTTCACGGACGTGCTGTTGGTCCTCCTGATCATCTTCATGATCCTCGCCGCCCTCGTCGCGCCGCCCGGCTTCGAAAAGCAGCTGCCCAACAGCGACAATAGTCCGCCGCAGCAGCAGCAGAAGAAGACGGATGACATCGAGGTTCTCGTCAACGAGAAGGGCGTGATTTTCGTCGATGGCAAGAAGACCGACGACACGCACATCTACGGTGACATGGAAGCCGTCCGGCGCTCAAAGGGCAACAAGCACGTCGCCCTCACGGCCGACGTGAAAGCGCCATACGGCACCATCATCCGCATCCTCGACGCCGCGAAGATCGCCGGTCTCAACGACGTCGGTTTCGTCACCTCGTAGTCCAGCAGAAGGAACCTCGCTGACGTGGCTGTTACCACCGGACAAGGCGAAGAAGAGGTGATGTCGACGATCAACATCACGCCGTTTACGGACGTGCTGTTGGTCCTCCTCATCATCTTCATCATCCTCGCCTCGGTCGTCAAAGAGCCGAAGCTCCCCGACGCCTACAACAAAGAAAAGGTCGCCCCGTCCCAGATCGTGGTGCTGGTCAACGAGAAGAATCAAGTGCAGATCGGCTCGAACACCGTCGATGAGATGCAGGCCAAGGCGCAGTTCGCGGAGCTGGTCCGAGCCACGGGAAGCGGTCTGAAAACCGTCATCATCAAGGCTGATCCGCGCGCGAGCTTCGGCACGATTTTGCGCGTGATGGATGCGGCGAAGTCTGCGAATCTCGACACCTTCGGCCTGGCGAATCACGTGCAAGGGACCCCCCAAGGGCAGTCGGGCAGCTGACATGGCGACCACTCCCCCCAAGCCAACACCGAAGCCGCAAGCCTCGACGACTGCTCGTGCGCGGAATTTCCTCGCCTACGGCTTCATCATCTCGGTTGCGCTGCACCTGATCCTCGGTCCGTTCATCAGCTTCAAGCCGACGCAAACGAAAGAAGATGCGCCGCAGAAGGTGACGGTCGTGCGCGTTCCCACGCCGCCGCCGACGCCGCCGCCGACGCCCAAGCCCTCCCCGACGCCGCCGCCGACGCCTCCGCCCAAGCAGACGCCGCCGCCGCAGACGCCGGCCCCCACCCAGCCGAAGATCAAGATCAACACGCTCAAGACGAGTTCGAAGAGCAGCGGTCCCAGCGAGGCCGCCAATCGGTACACGACGGGCAGCACGCAGGGCGCGCCTTCGGGCGAAGGCACCGGCAAGCCGGTCGCTGCTCCGGCGAATACCCCGGCGCCGGCAACCCCGGCACCGACCCCGGTCCCGACCCCGACGCCGCTGGCCTGCGCGCACCCCAACGTCCAAGCGACGACGATCCGTGCCGCCGATCCCGAGATGCCGGCGATGGCGCAGCAACAGGGCGTCAGCGGTACCGTTCAGGTGCAGGTCTCGCTCGATGCCAACAGTCGCATCGTCGGCGCGAAGATCTTCAGTTCGCCGAGTTCGCTGCTGAACAGCGCGGCGATCGCGGCCGCGCGCGCGTCGACGTTCCAAACCGAGATCTCGAACTGCAAGCCGGAAGCGGCCGACTACCTCTTCGCCGTCGAGTTCGACTCCCAATAGAGGCTTTGGCGCTCTGGACGAGCGCCAAAGCTGTCACGTTCGCGGCCGGCGGCCGCGAACGTCGGGCCTCTCCGAGCGAGAGGCCTTTTTTCTTTTACAGGACGCCGAGGTCGCGGAGTTTGTACATCGTGTCGATGTAGCCCAGCAGGTGCTGGTCTTGCGTGTCGGTACGGTCGGTGAACTCGACGCCGGTGCGGTACTTGGCCAAGGCCGGATCGAAGCGGCACCAGCGCACCGCGCCGCGGATCTGCAGCGCCGGGCGCGGCTCGCCGCGCAGTTCGAGTTCGAGGCGCAGCTCCTGCCCGGACGGCAGCTCCGTGTCCGAGAGCATCGCGAGGCCACCCAGGCCGAGATCGTACGTCTCGGTGTGCGCGGCGGCGAACTCGTCGCCGATCGTATACGAAACCAGCAGCGGAGCGTCGTTGAGACGGCGATGCGAGCGTGCTTCACTCACGACGCGCGGCTTCACCGTGAGCGGGAAAGCTTCCCCTGCATGCGAACGGACGCGCTCGTGACGTTCGTGCAAGCGATGGTCCTTGCGGTGCTGCAGGGCGTCAGCGAACTCTTCCCGATCAGCAGCCTCGGGCACACGGTGCTGGTGCCGGCGCTGCTGCGCTGGCACGTGGACGAGGGCTCCGACGCGTTCCTCGCGTTCGTCGTCGCCCTGCACCTGGGCACCGCGCTCGCCTTGCTCGTCTTCTACTGGCGGGAGTGGGTCGCGCTCGCGCGCGGCTTCGTCGCCTCGATCGTACGCGGCCGCATCGCCGACGACCCGAACGAGCGGATCGCCTGGCTGCTGGTGGCCGGGACGATCCCGGTCGGGATCCTGGGCGTCCTGTTCGAGTCCGCCGTCAAGCAGCTGTTCGCCTCGCCCATCCCCGTCTCGCTGTTCCTGGTCGCCAACGGCGGGCTGATGCTGGTCGGCGAGGCACTGCGGCGGCGCCAGCACGCCGGCGGTCGCGCGTACCGCGCGCTCGACCAGCTGCCGCCGCGCGACGGCGTCGCGGTCGGGCTCGCGCAGTCGCTCGCGCTCTTGCCGGGCATCTCGCGCTCGGGCTCGGCGATCGTCGCCGGCTTGCTGTTCGACTTGCAGCACGAGGCGGCTGCACGCTACTCGTTCTTGCTCGCGACGCCGGTCATCCTCGCGGCCAGTGTCCTCGAGCTCCCCAAGCTTCTCGCTCCCGACGCGCACGCGGTGCTCGTCCAATCGCTCGCCGGCGGCGTGCTCGCCGGCATCACCGCCTACGCGTCGGTTGCATTCCTGACCCGCTGGTTTCGCCACAACGATCTCGCGCCGTTCGCCTGGTACTGCATCCTGGCCGGCGCGGCAGCCTTCGCGCTCTTCGTCACGAAAGTCATCACATGAAGCAGCTCTCGCTCATCCTCGCCGTCCTGTTCCTGGTCGCCGCCGTTCTCTACTGGACCGGGCACGGCATTCCGTCCGGCGTGCACACGAAGCACGGCATCATCGCGTTCATCCTGGCACTGCTATGCCTGGTGTGGTACCGCTTCCAGAGCGCGCCCGCGACCCGTTAGCGCGACGCGCTAACGGGAACCGATGATGTAGATTTCGTCTTCGTCGGGTTGGACGACGTCGACGGTGGGGCGGTGCGCGGCGACGAGCTTCTCGAAGCGCGCAGCTTCGCGCGCATGCGCCTGCAAGATCACGAACGGTGCGCGCTCGGCGGCTTGCAGCACTTCGCCGACGGCGCGATCGTAGCTCGCATCGTCGTTGACCTTGCCGCCGAAGACGGTATCGCGATACAGGCGCTCGACGTTCAGATACGGGTCGCCCTGCCACCACGCTTCCCACATCCACACCCGCGCGTCGATCCGCTTGGCTCCGCTGCGTCCCGGCGGCGCGAAGTACACCGCGTCGGCGCGCGCGGCGCCCAGCGTGGCGTGGAAGTCGCCGCGGCGCACGGTGTTGCGCTTGCCGTTCTCGACGACCCAGCGTTCCGTCTCGCGAATGTAGTGCCAGGCCAGCTCGCTGGGCGGCACGTCGACCAAGTCGTCGGGATACTTCGATTTGAGCAGCCAGTGACAGAGGACGTGCCAGAGGCCGACGACGGCCAGGCCCGTCTGTCCGTCGCTGCGCAGGCCGTGGACGTTGGCGTGCCACACGCCCAGATACCGGCACTGGTCCTCGCTGAAGAAGACGCCGTCCCAGGCGCGGAAGAGCTCGGTCGGATAGATGCGCCCCGGCAGCATCTCGACGACCTCGGCGACTTCGTTGTCGCGCAGGATCGTGAAATCGTTGACGACCAGCCCTTCGCCGGCGCGCACGAACCACTCGAGCAAATCGCCGCCGTGGACGGCGATGCCATGGCGCTTGAGGGCGTTGAGATGCATCGGCAATCCCATGAAGGGGTCGATGACGCTGGTGATGCCGCGCGCCTGGCACAGGTCGAGCAGGCGGCTCCCCGAGACGCGACGGGTGCGAGCGGGAAGGTCGATCACGTCGGCGCTCCCAGCGTCGCGAGGTACGCGCGCGCGACCTCGGGGTGGAACTGCGAGCCGGCGGCGGCGGCGATCCGGCGCGGCGCGTCGATCGGCGGCAGCACTTCGACCGCGATCGCCAAGCCCAGGATGCCGGCCAGCGGCTCGACCCCCCCGTCCTCGTACCAGGCCGCCGAAGCGGCGAGGTGTTCCGCGTCGGCGGCAAAGCCCGGCACGGCAGCGGCGATCGCGCCGGCTCGGCGGGCCTCGTGGATCCGCCGCTCGCGCGCGAAGCGCGAAAGCGGATCGAAGTCGTCGTGGTCGGCATCGGCGGCGGCGCGTCCCAGCGCGACCAGCCGGGCCAACCGCACCGCCTGCGCGACGTCGATGTCGAGCCGGCGGGCGAGGACGTCGGCCAGCAGGGCGCGTCGCTCGCTGCGGCCCGCCGTGCGCGAGTCGCGCGCGTCGAGCCGGTTCGTCAGATCGATCAGGAGCGGGTCTTCGTCGACCGGCGCGAGGGTCGGGACGTGCGGCTCGGCCCAGCCCGTTCCGGTGGCGGCGATGAACTCGCGAAAGGCCCGCACCAGCTCGACGCGGTAGCGGCGGCCGCTCTCCGCGATGACCACGTAGAGCGCTTCGCCCGGGCTGCGCGGCTCACGCGGGTCGTCGATCGCGGCAAGAAAGGCATGGACGACGCCGAGTGCCGCCGCCTCGGTCGGCACGCCGTCCCAGCGCAGCCCGTCGGGGATCCCGGTGCCGTCGTCGTACTCGCGGTGCCAGCGGATCACGTCGTCGGTGCGCGCCGGCAATCCCGCGATGCCCGCGACGAAACGGGCGCCGAGCAGCGGTGCGTCGGCCTCGGCGAGCAGCCGCAGCCGTTCGCTGGCCTCGGGCGGAACGACGACCCCGAGCAGCCCGACGTCGGCCAGCGCGCCGGCGACCCACGCCGTCGCGACCCCGTCGTCCTCGAGTCCGCGGTGCTTGGCAAAGCGAGCAGCCAACGAGGCTCGCCGCAGACCGAAGCCGAGCGGCCGATTCGCCAATGCGTCGCCGACCGTGCTGAACAGCGCCAGCACGCCCTCGGAGGCAGCCGTCATCGCCAACGGACCCTCGGTGGAACAGGAACCGTCATCCTTGCCGGACCACGTTCACCGCACCGTGCTGAAACCCTCACCTGCGAGCGATCCCGACGTGCGCGAGGGCTTCGTGGGCACGATCGGCCACACGCCGCTGATCGCCATCCCGAAGCTCTCGGCGGCCCTGGGCCGTACCATCCTCGGCAAGGCCGAGTTCCTCAACCCGGGCGGATCGGTCAAAGATCGTGCGGCGTGGGGGATCATCGGTGACTTCGAGGCGCGCGGCGCGCTCGGCCCGGGCGGTGTCGTCGTCGAAGGCACGGCCGGCAACACCGGGATCGGCCTGGCGCTGGTCGGCAACGCGCGCGGATACCGCACGATCATCGTCATGCCGGACGACCAAGCACCGGAGAAGTACGCGCTGTTGCGCACCTTCGGCGCCGAGCTGCACGTCGTGCCGGCCGTCCCGTTCGCCGACGAGCAGAACTACTATCACGTCGCGCGCCGCATCGCCGAGGCGACGCCCAACGCCGTCTGGGCGAACCAGTTCGAGAACACCGCCAACCGCGACGCGCACGAGCGCACGACGGGGCCCGAGCTACTCGCCCAGACCGGCGGCCGACTCGACGCGTTCATCACCGCTGCAGGAACGGGTGGTACGCTGGCCGGCGTGAGCCGCGCTCTCAAGGCCGCCAACCCGGCGATTCGCACGGTCCTGGCCGATCCGTACGGCTCGGCGCTCTACTCCTACGTGAAGACCGGCGTGCTCACGGCCGAGGGCGACTCGGTGGTCGAGGGGATCGGGATCAAGCGGATCGTCGCGAACTTCGCCGGTGCGCCGATCGACGACGCGATCCGGATCGACGACCGCACGATGGTCGCGATGGCGCAGTGGCTGCTGCGCGAGGAAGGGCTGTTCGTCGGCGGTTCGGCGGCGCTCAACCTCGCCGCCGCAGCGCGCTATGCGACGACGTTGCCCGCCGGCAGCCGCATCGCGACGATCCTGTGCGACGGCGGCGAGCGTTACCGCTCGCGCCTCTACGACGCCGCCTGGCTGGCCGAGAACGATCTCGTCGCCGAACCGCACGGCCTGGACTTTCTATGATACCGGTGACGGACCGAGCGCAGCAAAATGTGCGCTTTGTCGAAATGTTTTTGCGAGGTCGGTTTGGGGGGCCCCACGCAACGCGTGGGGGGCGCGCAGCCTGGGGCGGAGCGCCGTTCAAATGAGCAAAGCCTTGTCGCACGTGAAGGCCGACGGGTCGTTGACGATGGTGGACGTTGGCGCGAAGGCGGCGACGGAGCGGAGTGCGCGGGCGGTCGCGCAGGTGCGGATGAACGACGAGGCGGCGCGGGCGTTGCGCGAGGCGACGCTGGCGAAGGGCGATGCGTTCGCGGCCGCACAGATCGCGGGGATCTTGGCGGCCAAGCGGACCGACGAGTTGATCCCGCTCGCCCATCCGCTCGCGATCGCGGCGGTCGACGTCACCTTCGCCTGGGACGACGCGCGCACGCTGCGGATCGAGACGCGCGCGAGCACGGTCGGTCCGACCGGCGTCGAGATGGAGGCGATGGTCGCCGCCACCCTCGCGGCGCTGACGATCTACGACATGTGCAAGGCGCTCGACAAGGGGATTACGATCGAGGGCGTGCGGCTGCTCGAGAAGACCGGCGGCAAATCGGGAACGTGGCGCGCGTGAGCGATGTCGCCTACCCGGTCGCGGTGATCGTGCTCTCGGATCGCGCGGCCAGCGGTGCGCGTCCCGATGCGTGCTTGCCGGCGGTGCGCGAAGCGCTCGCCGGCAGCGCGCTGGGCGTCGACGACGAGCGCATCTTGGCCGACGATCCGGCCGCGCTGCAAGCGGCCCTGATCGAGTTGTGCGATGGGCCGACCCGGCTGATCCTGACCTCGGGCGGCACGGGTCTGGCGCCGCGCGACCGCACGCCGCAGGCGACGGCGGCGGTGCTCGACTACGAGATCCCGGGCATCGGCGAGGCGATGCGCGCGCGTTCGCTGCAGGTGACGCCGGGCGCGATGCTCTCGCGCGCGATCGCCGGCGTGCGCAATCGTTCACTGATCGTCAACTTGCCCGGGAGCCCGAAAGCGGTGCGCGAGACGCTCGAGGTGATCGTTCCGGCGTTGCCGCACGCGCTCGACCTGCTCGCGGGCGACGACACCGACCGCCATCCCGCCGGGTTGAAGCCGAAGTGACCTTCCAAGCGGCGCAGTCCTATCTGCTGGGCCTCATCAACGAGAACGCCTCGGGCCGGATGCCGAACCGGCTCGAGCGCTTCCGCGCTTTCCTCGGCGAGCTGGGTGATCCGCAGGACCGGTACCCGACGATCCACATCGCCGGGACGAGCGGCAAGGGGTCGACCGCGACCATGATCGCGACCGCGCTGCAAGCGAGCGGCAAGCGCACCGGACTGCATACGAAGCCGCACCTCGAGAGCGTGACCGAACGTGCCCGCATCGACGGCCAGGCGATCGCCGAGGAGACCTTCGGCGATCTGATCGCCGAGCTGCGCGAGGCGGCCTCGCGCATCTCCTACGAGCACGGTAACCCGAGCTATTATGAAATGCTGCTCGCGCTCGCGTTCTTGTGGTTCGCCTACGCGCAGGTCGAGGTCGCGGTGATCGAGGCCGGCGTCGGCGGCCGGCTCGACGGGACCAACGTGCTGCGCCCGCAAGTCGCGGTCATCACCAATGTCGGGCTCGACCACGTCGACATCCTGGGCGGAACGATCGAAGAGATCGCGCGCGACAAGGCGGGGATCGCCAAGCCCGGCGTGCCGCTGGTCAGCGACGTGCGCAGCGCCCCGGCGCGCGAACAGATCGAGCGCGCCTGCGCCGAGGTCGGTGCGCGCTTCGTCTCGGTCGCCGACACGGTGACGATCGCGGCCGAGCGCGGCGAGCGTTCCGGCCAATTGTTCGCGGTCGTCACGCCCGAGGACCGCTACGAGATCGCACTGCCGCTGCTGGGCGAGTTCCAGCAGCGCAACGCCGCGACCGCGATTCGCGCCCTCGAGCAGCTCGGGTCCGATCTGCGGCCGAGCCGCGCGGCGATCGAAGAAGGGCTGGCGCGAACGGTCATCCCCGGCCGCATGGAGTTCTTCGGCTCGCATCCCGGCATCGTCTTCGACATCGCGCACAACGCCGACAAGGCGAGCGAACTCGCACGCGCGCTCGAGCAGACCTTTCCCGGCCGGAACTTCACCTTCGTGATGGCGATCGGCGAGTCGAAGGACGCGGCCGAAGTGATCCGGCCGTTCGTCGCGCTGCCGGGTTCGTTCATCTTCACCAGCTTTTCGGTCCCGGGTCGGCAGGCGTCGCGCCCGCAGCGGCTGGCGTTGATCGCCGACGGTCTGGGCCGGTGGGGACGTGCGATCGCCGACCCGGTCGAAGCGTTCTCGATCGCGCGCCGCAACGCCGACGCCGACGACATCATCGTCGTGACCGGCTCGACGTTCGTCGTCGCGACGCTGCGCAGTTGGTGGGTCGCCAACGTCCTCTCCAATGTCTGATCGGACCGAAGCTTTCGCGCGCGGAGCGCTGCGCGTGCGCGGCCGCGCCTTGCCGTGGGGCGTGCGCACGTACCTGATGGCGATCGTGAACGTCTCGCCCGACTCGTTCTCGGGTGACGGCGACCCCGATCCCACCGTCGCGGCGGCGCGCGCACTCGACGCGCTCGCCGACGGCGCCGACCTGATCGACGTCGGCGCCGAGTCGACCCGCCCCGGACACCAGCCGATCGGTGAGGCGATCGAACGGTCGCGTCTCTTGCCGGCGATCACGGCGCTGCGGGCGGCGGCGCCGGACGCGATCGTCTCAGTCGACACCTTCAAGGCCGAGGTCTATCGCGATGCGGTCGAGGCCGGCGGCGATCTGCTCAACTCGATCTGGGGCGCGTCACCGCTGCTCGTGCAAGCCGCGGCCGAACTCGGGACGCCGATCGTCGTCATGCACAACAAGGGCGTCGCCGTCTACGAGCGCGACGTCGTCGACGAGATGCTGGCATTTCTCGATGAGGCCGCGCACCGCTGCGTGCGCGCCGGAATCCCGCCCGAGCACGTCATCCTCGATCCCGGCATCGGCTTCGGCAAACTGCCCGAGCACAATCTCGCCGTGCTCGGCGCGCTGCCGCGGTTGGTCGGACTCGGGTTCCCGACGCTGATCGGGACCTCGCGCAAGTCGACGATCGGGAAGCTGACCGGCCGCGAGGTCGACGCGCGTGAACTCGGCACGGCGGCCACCGTTGCTCTCGCCATCGCCGCGGGCATCGACGTCGTGCGCGTCCACGACGTCGCCGGCCAGCGCGACGCCGTGCGCGTCGCCGACGCCGTCATTCGCGGCTGGCGTCCCGACGGCTGGACCGAAAAGCTTCCATGAGCAGCGCGCGCCTCGACACGATCGAACTTCGAGGTATTCGCGCTTGGGGACACCACGGGGCAAACGAAGGGGAACAGGACGTCGCGCAGCCGATCGATGTCGACCTCGCGTTCGACCTCGACCTGACTGCCGCGCGTGCGAGCGATGCGCTCGGCGATACGGTCAGCTATGCCGACGTCCACGCGCTCGTCGTCGAGATCGTCGCGCGCGAACGCTGCGCGCTGCTCGAACGCCTCGGTGAGGTGATCCTGACCGCGCTGCTGCGCGATGCGCGCATCGCGCGCGCCCGCGTCACACTCGCGAAGCCGCGTCTGCTCGCGGGGGCGACGCCGGTCGTCCGGCTCATGGCAGAACGCTCTTGAAACAGCGCGCGGCGATCGGGATCGGCTCGAACGTCGGCGACGCGGCGGCACACGTGCAGCGCGCATTCGCGCGGTTGGGGGAAACCGGCACGCTGCTCGCGTGCTCCTCGCTCTATCGGACGGCGCCGTGGGGCGTCACCGATCAACCGCCGTTCGTCAACGCCGTCGCGCTGGTCGAGACCACGCTCCCTCCACGCGACCTGCTGGCGGTGCTCAAGCGCATCGAAGCGGAGGAAGGCCGGATCGCGACCTACCGCTGGGGGCCGCGCGTGCTCGACCTCGACATCCTGACCTACGGCGACCTCGTTCTGGACGAGCCGGACCTGGTGATCCCCCACGCGCGCCTGCGCGAGCGCGCGTTCGCGCTCGTCCCGCTGGCCGAGATCGACGATCGCTTTGCTTCACTGCGCGACGCGTTGCCGCCCGGAGAGCGCGCCGGTGTTGTCGAAGTGGTGCCGGGATGAGACGACCGGCCTCCGCCGCGCTCGCCTGCGCTCTTGCCGTCCTCCCAGCCGCTGCATGCGCCGACGACTTCTCGGCCGTCTCGATCGGCGTGCACGTGAGCACGATCGGCAACGGGATCACCCTCGAGAAGCCGTTCCTGTACGATTTCAGCCTGCGCGTCGAAACCAACACGCTCAGCACCAGCGGGCAGACGACCTACAGCAACACGAGCTTCGCCACCACCTCGCGCTTTCGCAACGTCGGCGTCATCGGCGACTTCCGGCCGTACGGTGGTCGCTGGCGGATCAGCGGTGGCCTCACCTTCGGGAGCGATGAGATCACCAACGTCGCACGCTTCTCCGGTCCGACCGCACAGGTCGGCAACAACGTCTACTCGACCAGTGGGATCGGCAACCTGGCCTCACGCGTCATCTTCGACCATCCCGGCGTGTACCTGGGCGCGGGCACCGGGACCGGGATCATCAAGGGGTTGGCGCTGACCGTCGACGGCGGCATCCTCATGCGCAGCGGGATCGCCAGCGCGAGCGCGACCGGTCCGCTGAGCACGAACCCGTTGTTCCGCGCCGACCTCGCGACGCTCAGCGGCCAGCTGCGCACGCGCATCGTCACCCCCGTCGCCTCCATCGGCCTGGTCTACCGACCCTAGTGGCTTCGGCTTCGCCGAAGCCGTCGCGTTCGGGCTGCGCCCGATCCGCCCAAAGGTAGTTTAACTGCGAGCCGCGACCACCGGTTCGTAAACGCGGCGGGCGATGAAGAGGTCGAGCAGGTCGCGGTCGACTTTGCCGCGATCGGCGAACTCCTTGACGAGGATGTCGAGCGCGCGCTCGATGCTGATCGCAGGCTTGTAGGGCCGGTCGTTCGCGGTCAGCGCGTCGAAGACGTCGCTGATCGTCAAGAGGCGAACCTGCGGCGCGATCTCGTTCCCGCGCAACCCGCGCGGATAACCGGTGCCGTCGAGGTGTTCGTGGTGTCCGTAGGCGAGCTCGGCGACGTTGCGCCACGGCGTGCGCGCCCACGGGATCTCGCGCAAGAAGTAGAACGACTGGGTCACGTGCTGTTCCATCGCGCGGCGCTCGTCGCCCGAGAGCGAGCCGCGCGGGATGCGCAAGAAGGCCAGCTCCGCCTCGTCGAGCAGCGGCCGATCGGCGTCGAGCTCGCGATAGGTCATGCGGGCCAGCGCGTCGAGCACGTCGCCGAGCTCGGCGGCGACGACGCGCG
>JBEKAU010000013.1:0-12974 GCA_050015755.1 Vulcanimicrobiaceae bacterium
AGAAACGGTCGGTCCGGAGCCGTCGGGTCACACGATATACGGCAGCAACGGTCAGGTGGTGAACTCGAACACGTTGCAAGCCGTGTACAGTTCGACGGGAACGTACCTGGGTTCGTACGGCATCGATCCGAGCACGAACAAATTCGTGATTTGGAACGCGGACGGCCAGGAGGTATCCTCGCCCTCCGACTTATTGCCGAGCGGTTTGACGGGCGCGGTGGCGGTCGGCGCCGACGGCGCGCCAGTAATCTTTAACGCGAGCGACGGCGTGGCGTCGTACGACATCTCCGGGTGGGTGAAGGCTCCGACGTCGCTCTCGTCGACGGACGAGGTGTATAGCGCGAGCGGCACGGCGGTTGGGAGCGTCGGGTACGAGTCGAATCATGGACAGCAAGGCTTCACGGTCAACGGATCGTTGGTAAACAATTCTGTCATCTCAAATTTGGGTCTGAGCTCACTAGTGCAGACGCTTGAGACGGCGATTTCCAGCAACCAGTCTGAGACGGCGGCACTGGCGAACGACCGGGAGGAGCTGGATGCCGCACTGAGCGCAGCGATCGAGGGAGAGTACGGGGAAGACACCGACCAGACGGTGCTCTACACCAACGGCGGGACGGAGGTGGCGACGATCGCGGCCGCCGGCGAGATGAGTGTGGACAGCGGCGTTCCAAACGCGGCATCGGTCTATCTGGAGGCGCTGGGTCTGACGCAGGCGGACGATGCCGAAGCTGCCGCGACGATAACCGGTTATGGGACGGGTTCTGGGGGTGCCAATCCGAGCGCGCTCAAGGCCGTTGACGCCGCGTTGACTGCGTATGCGCAGAACGACGATTCGTCGTTGGCGCCGACGTACGTTTCAGCGCTCTCGAGCGGGCAGCTCTCGGACATTTGGTCGGACCTCTCGGCGGCGGACGTTCCGTACGTGAGCCCGGACGCCCTGGGTGGCGTCTCCGCGTCGTTGTTTGCGACGAGCGCAGGAGCGACAAACGCGTCGAATTTGGGTGCGAACGCCGTTGGGTTAACCGGCACGCAACTCGGTTCCCTCGCATCCTACACGGGACTTTCGGTGTTGAGCGGCGCGGGGCTGAATGCCTTGACCGCATCGCAACTGAGCGGGTTAACCAGCGATGAACTCGCGACGTTGTCCGGCGCGCAGTTGGAGATATTGCAGGGGACGGGGGGGCTGAGTGCCTCGCAGGTTGCGGCCGCGGCAGCCTTGCAAGTGCAGAACCTAAACACGGCAACGATGACGACGCAACAGATCGCTGCGTTGGTGCCGGCGCAGTTGAATCAACTCAGCACAGGACAGTGGGACTCGCTGGACGTGGCGGACCTCTCCAGCGCTCAGATCTCCGGGATGAGCACGTACGCGGCGCTGGACCAGACCACGCTGAACAACCTGGGCGCGGCGGGGCTACTCTCGTCGATGGGGAGCCTTTCGACGCTCTCAAACTCGGTGTTCAACGGGATCGCGGCCTCGACGCTGGCCGGATTCAGCGCGTCGGCGTTCGAGACGATGACCGAAGGGCAGACCGAAGAGCTGAACGCCTCCAGCGTAGCGGATGTGAACTCCGCACAGCTAAATCAGTGGATGTACCTGGGGGTGATGGCCCCGACCGCGTTCGCTGGCTTTTCGGTGTCCGCGTTGAGTGGGTACACCTCTGACCGCGTGACGGGCGCGCAGCTCAGCGCCCTTTCGGCCGCGCAGTTCAATGGCTTGTTCACAGCAATAAGCCTCCCACAGATCAACATCCGCGGGGAGCAGGTCGCCGCGATGCCTTCGTACGCGAATTTGAGCAACACGTCGATCGATCTGATCCGTGAGGCCGGTGAGCAGGGTTCAATACAGAATCTCTCCACGCTCTCCACCTCCACCATCTCGTCGCTGGATGCGGCGAACCTGCAAGGGTTTTCGGGCACTCAGCTCACGACGCTCATTACGGCGCAATGGGACAATCTCAACGTCTCCGCGCTTTCGGCTTCTCAACTCGCCGGGATGTCTTCGTATGCCGCGCTCGACGCGGCGACGGTCGGCCGCATTCAGTCGGCCGGCCTGCTCGCGGGCATTACGAACCTTTCGACACTTTCCGATTCCACAATTTCGAACCTATCGGACTCGGTTCTTCAAAACTTGACGACGACTCAGCTCGGGACACTTTCGGTGCCTCAGAGCGGCTCGCTCTCGTCTACTGAGATTGCAATTTTTTCGAGCACTCAGGTCGACTCGATCGTGCCGGCTGATATGGGAATCTGGTCGGCGCAACAGCAATCGGGCTTGTCAGCCACGGACATCGCCTCAATCGACCAAGCGCAGTTGTCCGCGTTGGCAACCAATAGCCCCAATGTAAGCCTCTATATCGACTATCACTCGGTCGCGGTGGTCGGCATTCATCTCTATGTTGCCGAGATGGTCGATGGGCGTGTCGCATCGACGATCGCCGGTGAGCCGAGCTTGGGGGGAGGGCTCGACCAGACCGCATTGGCGTTTGGCCTGCCGACGGGCGGACAACTCGAAGCGGACATCAACGGGGGCGATCTTAACATTGCGAACCCCCAGACAATCATGCAGTTGACCGGCTATTCAGGAAGCGCGGCGGCATTCTACCAAAAGCTGCTGGCTTTAGCCAACACCTACAATACAAACCAAGAGGTGTACTTCTTTGGCGGATGGTCGCTGCAGGGTAACTACGGCAGCTTCCTCTACCCGGGTTACACCCTCGTTATGCCAAACACATACAATAGCAACAGCTTCGCGGTCGGTCTTTTGCAAGCTGCCGGCGATTCGAGCGATGCGAGCAGTCTGCAAGTCAGTGCGATTCTAAAGGCGCTTACCGGAAAGTTTGCGGTAGGAGCACAGAACCCAGTCCCCGCCGAAGACTTCACGACCCCGAATAATTCGCTTCAGCACAATTATTATTTGATTCCGCCGAACGATGATCCGCCGCCCGCACCGCCGCCTCTGTCGCCAATCACGTGGTCGCCCGGCTCGCCTTACTCGCCTGGGTGGGGGATAATCGTCGCTGGGCCGCATCCGCCGTATTCGCCACCGCCGTATTCGCCACCGCCGTATTCGCCACCGCCGTACTCGCCACCGCCGCCACCACCACCGCCACCGCCGTATTCGCCGCCGCCGTACTCACCATTTTCGCCGTAGGGATGGCTTTGCAAGAGCCCATTCGACCTGAAAAGCCAGACGCGGCTCCGCGCCCCTACATTCGCGCCAATAAGATCGACAGCCGAGAGGCGTATATCGACCCGGCCGCGCGCGCGCGTTTGTGGATGAACGAGACCACGAATCATTTTGCAAACCGGTGCCTCCCGCTGCTTATGGCGAACCAAGCCGGCTGGGTTATAGCAAATCCGTGCACGTTCATTGCGATGTGGAACGGCGGCAAGCATCAGAACGACACGAAAATCGTCGTTCTGGGCGGCCCGGCGTCTGCGGCTCCGAAGTCCCACTTCGGTAGCGGCATAATTACCTTTAGTCTGCCATTCCTGGTCCGGACGAGTCCAGGATACAATCTGCTCGTGCGAGGTCCGGCCAATTGGCCGGTCGACGGTATTTGCGCACTGGAAGGGCTCGTAGAAACCGATTGGTCGGCGGCTACTTTTACAATGAACTGGAAGCTGACGCGTGCCAAGCATCCGGTCGTATTTGACGCGGGTGTGCCCTTTTGCATGCTCGTTCCGCAAAAGCGGGGCGAGCTTGAATCCTTCCGCGCGGAAGTCGGCGACCTCGAGAGCCAACCTGCACTTCAGCACGAATACAATGAATGGGGGCACGCTCGAAAAGTCTTCAACGATGAAATGGCGGCACGGGGGTCCTCTATGAAAGGAGCCTGGCAGAAGCATTACTTTCTCGGCTCTACGACGTTAGGACGGCAGGCCACTGAACATCAGACCCGTCTCGAGTTGGAACGCTTTGAGGCAAGGACATCGACCGAGTCCGAACAGCGTCTCACGCCGGATGACGACCACACAATGGAGGCGACAGTCGTTTTGCGCGATGCCTGTGAGGAGATTCTCCGCTCGGCTTTGGAGCTCCGGGAGATATTTCTCTCTGGACCATATGTGGTGCTCGGTGAGGTAAAGCAACGCATGGACTTGCTCGTCGTTGGTAATCGCGACGAGCAGGGCGATCCCGTTACTCGGGTGATTGGCGATTTTGACGTGCGCGTCTCGTGGATTTCGCTCCCCAACATCGATTGCGGAAGTATTGATCTCGGGAGCATCGTCCAGATTAGCCGTGGAATGCCTCTACTTTTCAGCGAGTCCAGCACGTCGTTGAAAGAATGGGCGGCACAGCGAGTGTCGGAATCGGTACAGGGACTCAACGAGTCCGATATATTGAGTCTCTACGAGCAGCACGCGCAGATCGCGGCAGACGAAGTGCCCGTCGGGCTCATGCGTCGCATTTGCCAGTGCTTTCTGTCCCAGCAAGGTATATTTGCCGAGGAGCACGCCGCCTACGCCGAGCTGGCAAAGCGGAGTCCGCTTACCGCCGCCGAGGTTCGAGCCATAGCGAATTTGCCGATCGGTGAACGCTCGCGGGTCATCGAAGACTGCATCACTGCGCTTAAATCAGCAGTCCAACAAACGGGTGTTTGAGTCGATGAGACCAGCACCTCGGGATGAGTGGCGTGGCGATGACGGGGTCTCACCGAGTGCCCGCGCGCTTCGAAGGGAGCCAGGCTTCTTTGTCGACGCAGGGGCGTTGCGCACGACTTTCCTGTCAAGGTTTTCGCGGGAATGCGCTACGTCAAACATCTGGGCCTACCGGTACGAACGTGCGCGTTACGCGTATCTCTGTGCGCCTTTGGAATCGGTGTTTGGCGAAGACTCGGTCCGGAGGGTCTACGATCATCTGCGACATTGGAGCATTCGAAACCTCGGACTTGGGAAAGTCTCGCGGGCCGAAGTACGTCTGTACTTCAATGGACATGGCGAGTCACCGTACAACGACTCGCCGCGCAGCGGATGGAAGTATATCCTGTCGCTCTCAGAAGCCACTCACGATCTCCCCTCGGGCGCGATCGTATTCACCTCAAGTGAGCTTACTGCGAGCGAAGAGGTCGAACCCAGGTTCAACGAGCTGCTCGCCGTCGATGCTAGGGAACGAAGCGGCGTTCGACGAGTGGAGTCCGATTCGGCGCCGGAATCGGCGCACGTGATCATCCAGGGATTCTTCGAGGTAGCAGAAGCGACGAATCAGAGAATCTACGTTGACGGTCACCTGACGCGTCGAATGGTGATGGCGCCTCTCAGTTGGGCGGAGGTCGAAATCCGCAAGCGTTGGCACCGAAACCAGATCGATGCTTTCGGTGTCTACGCAGTGCGGATATCGGTTGAGCCTTCGGGCGTCGTATGCGATGTCCACGAACTGTCTGATCAGATCGACGGCGCATCCCGGTTCACCAACTTGACGGCCGCGAGCAATATCATTCATGAAACAGTGCGAAGTCTGCGGTTTTCGCGCGAGCACGGAGGTTCGGAGGTTGTCGCGGCGTTCGTGTTTCCTCGGCGAACCGACGACGAACATGTCGCAAGCGAGGTGCCGCGAAGTGAGCGAGCAGAGATTATGCCGGCGTCTCTTGCCGCAGCGCTGTTCGAGACACCATCACTCTTTCCGGTCTACTACGACGCAAGCGCGCAGCAGCTTCAATTCATTCCTATGACTCCAGTGACTTACCATGCGTCACCATTTTTAGACCACCGCGTTGTTCGGGAAGAGGCGGTGACATACGGCTTGTCTCTGCTTGAGGTTGAGAACGTGCTCGCATCGCGCTTGGATCAACCCCGGCCCTTCCATTCGATTTTCCATTCGGCATTTTGCTGCTCGACCTTGTTGGCGCGCTACTTGGAAGCCATTCCGAAGACCCTCGTTCTCAAAGAGCCAGCGACCTTGTCGCAGGTCGGCGTGGAGCGCTCTCGAGCGCATAATCGATTTGCGGTAGGCCAATGGGACCGCACTCTTGCAGTTGTCCTTGCCTTGCTTGCGCGCACGTTTCAAGAAGAGCAGCGTGTCTTCATTAAGCTCAACGATGTTAACATTCTCGGCGGCGCTGAGATCGTTGAGTGTTCGCATTCACAGACCGCGAGTTTCATCTACTCTGACCTCAGCTCATTCGTAGTTCAAGTGCTTAAGACCGAATCGCGAGTCGGCTGGATATCGGGTCGAGCGTCAATGTATGAGAGCGCGTCGTCTGGCGATCTTCCTTGCCCAGCGGAGCCGGGGAACGCGTTTCCAGCACTTATCGCCTACGTGTGGGCAAACGCGATGCTCGGGTTCCGTGTGCTTCGTGGTGTGCTTGGACCGCGAATTCGCAGTTTCTCGGCGGACGACATCTGCGATCGACCGCTCGATGCCATCTCGTGGTGTCTTCAAGGAGTCGGAATGCAGCCGGAACTTGCCGAACTCGAAACTGCGATAGCAGGGAGTGCCGCCCAGCGCCACTCCAAACACATGGGAATGGCTTACAATAGGAGGCTACGTGACGAGGAACTGCACGCGCTTCGGCGCAAGTTCAGCGAAGAGGTGCATCAGGCCGTGGCGTGGATAGCACGGGAGACACCATCGCTTCTTGACGTAGCCCTAGGTAGGAGCGAACCATGACGCTCTCGGTTCATGCCTAGCTTAGAGATCGAGGAGGGGTGGTAGTGTCTCTCGATGCCTATACTAGCGTAATGGGCTGGAAATTTGGAGACGACGGCTGCCGCATGCTGAGGCTCCAATTTCGCCAGGGCCCGCTGTTCGCGAAGATGGTACGGAAGGACGACCGTGCCGTGGTCCGTTATTTCGGCTCGAACGGTATTGTTCTCGCGATACTCGGCTATGACGAACGCGGATCCTGGGCGTGCGATGCTTGGGGTCGACCGCTCGAACTCGACGCAGATATACTCGATGAGTTCGCCCTGACGACAAAGCTATTTTCGAATGATCTCTCGTCGCTCGCCGAGACGCCGTACAACGGTGCCACGTTTGTCGACGATGCGATCGATGCTAGCACTTTGACGGTACCGAACGTAGCGTGGCTGGATCTGTTTCTCTGGAAGAACGGGTATCTTGCTGGTACGCTGATGCGACTTCGCAGTAGGGCGGTAAGACTGTTGCCCGCGGCACGGGCTGAACTTACGGCAGGGCGATGGCTACACACGCGATGGTTGCGTGATAACGAGGATCCAATCGAGATAGAGAAAGCCCTTCTTGGAGCGTGTGTCTACGATGCTGAGGTACGCCGCGTCGCGCGGTCACTGTAGCGATGCCTACAACCTCTACCTGAGGTCCACGAACGACGAAGGCCGGCGCCTGAGCGCCGGCCTTCGCCGTTCCTATCGGATCGCCGCGCTTAGCAGCAGTCGTCGTTGATTGTGTACGGTTCGCCGACCGAGAACTGGTAGATGTTGAACGTGCCGGTGGTGGCGGGGTTGCCGCTGTTCTGCACGTCGTCGGCGGGAAGCGTATAGTTGATCACCCAGGAGGCGATGTCGAACGGCGCGGCAATCGAGGTCGACGGGGTCCAGCCGCTGGGATCGAGGTTCTCGGTGTACGTTTCGCCGTTGGTCCCGGTGAACGTGACCGTCACGATCGCGTCGCTCGGCAGGCTCGAATTGAAGTAGAGTTGCGCGCGCGCTGGGACGTAGGCCGTGATCGGGAACGGCGCTGCCACAGTCGCGGTCGACGAGACGGTCCCGGTCAGCGACCCCGACACGCCCGACGTGTTGTTCGCCGGAACGTTGTACGTGACGAGATAGTCGCCACCGCAGCAGGTGTTCGGGTCCTGAGCGATCGACTGCGTCGCGCCACTTGCACCCGGTTGCCAGTTGTAGACGCCGACGGCGTTGCCTGGATCATCGAACGCGCCGCCGATGTTGAGCGTGGACGTCGTCGGCGTCGTCGGCCCTGTCCCAGCGATGGCGCAGTTCGACGGCGAGCAAATGTCGATCTGCTGGAGTGGGATCGCGAAGGGATTCCAGTCGTCGAACGTCATCGGAATGACGTCGGTCGTCGGGCTGGCGGCCTGTCCGAGATAGACCTCTATCTCGCCGAGCCCCTCTTGGATCAGACCGTAGGTCACGCACGCGGTGTCGTACGCGGTACACTCGGTCTGGTACAGGGGAACGTTGCCGACGGCATTTGCGCCCGGAACCGGCGCGAAGCCGAAATACCCAAAGTTCTCGTAGCGGCCGGGGGAGTTCGAGTCGAAGTCGGCCGCCTGCGCGTCGACGACGGAGACGGTTGCTGCGGTACTGGACAGGGGCAGCGTCTGCGAGGTCGCGCCCGGCCCTTCGCCGCTGATCGCGAGGGTCGCGCCTGCGTAGCCGGGTGCCGGGCCCGACTGCGGAGTGCGCGTTGCGCGAGTCGACTGCGTCGATGCCGTGTGTACCGTCGCGGCCGCCCCCGTGCGGCGCGTCGAGGCCGCCTTGCGGGCGACGCTCGTTTCGTAGTTCCCACTGTATTGGCCGACGTTATTGTGCGCGCCGATGATGATGTGCCCGCCGTAGACGTTGCGGAACGTGACCGTCCCGCTCGCCGCGTTGAAAAGACCGGCGGTGACGACGGTTGGCTGCGCATCGCCGTAGCCGGAACTGGGTCCGCTGAACGGAATCGTACCAGTCTGCAGGCCGCAGCTGTCTTCGGTGCAGCCGGTCGTCTCCGGCGCCCCGATGACCGTCGTGCTACTGTACGCACCGATGCCGCCACTGTTGTAGCCCGCGTTTTCCGAGAATACGACGTCGAGTCCGAACCGAGTGGCGAACGAGAGCGCATTATAGGCGAGGTCGTTCTCATCTTTCTGCGTCGAGTCGTAGACGACGGAGAACATCGCCGCGTTGGCTGCGGTGACCGTGATGTCGCGCTCGAAGGCGGTCGCGAGATTTTCGGTCAGCGTGAGCAGCGTCGTCGGATCGTAGAGACCCGTCTGGCTGTTGACGGGGAGGTTCTGCGCCGCGATGTCGGTCGCGAGCGCGCTGGCCAGGTTGGCATTGTTCTCGATGTCGTAGGTCGAGATCGCGCCGATCGAGAGCAGAGATCCGGCGACTTCCAACACCTGGGTGCTGGTGGTGCTCAGGCTCGCGGTCGTCGTGGTGCTGCCGACGTTGACGAAGGTGCCGAGCGTGCCGAGCGCGACCTTCGAGCCGTCGTTCGAGATCGCGTAGAACTCGAACGCGATCCAGTCGTTGTAGGCCGCGACGACGTTGGAGAACGTCTCCGAGACCACGATCGTGCCGCTGGCCGAGAGCGGGACGGTCTGCGTGTTCGTCACCGGGACGGCGGTGGCTGAGCCCTGGTAGAGGGTTCCGTCGACCTCGACGCTGGTGACCGACGACGCCTTGAGTTTGCGGATCGAGGACTGCTTCCGCGAGACGGAGGACTTGCTGTCGTAGAGCTGCGGGATCGACGCCGCGGCGATGTTCGCGTTCGCGATGACCGTGGCGGTGCCGCGCCCGGCGTTGACCGGGGTTTGGTTGCCGCCGGATCCGGACCCGTTACCGGGGGTGCCGCCGCCGGCGGACGGCACAGTGTGGCCCCCACCGCCGCCACAGCCGGCGAGCATGGCGGCCAACACGGCCGCGCTAAGGATGCGTTTCATGGGTTGGCTCTCCTAAGGCTGGGGGTGGGAAGGGAGGGCGGCACCGACCGAGGTGGCGGACGGCGTCGGAATCGGAATCGGCGGGCTGCTGACCGGGACGCTCGTCGCCGACGGCGTCGGAATCGGAATCGGACTGCCGCTGGTGACGACGCCTGGCGCAGGCGTCGGAGACGGCGTCGGCGTCGGGGTGGCCGTCGGCGTGGGGGACGCGGTCGGGTGCGTGGTCGGCCCCGGAGGCGTCAGAAACCCTGGCGGGGTCGTGACGTTGCCCGACGTCCCGCAGGCGGCGACGCAGGCGGCGACCAGAATGCCCATGCCGAGGCGCACGGAGACGCCGGAAGGGATCAAACGCACGGGCGGACCTCTCTCGGGAAGGCGAAGGGGCACGCCGTCCGTTGGAAGGCGTGTCGACGGATGGTGTTCGATCCCACCCGACGAGGTCGCCTTCCTTTTCGGAGCGACGGTCCAGTCCGTTGCCTTCGGTAAAGATCGGAAACGGAGGAGGCCGGCGCCTTACGGCCCCGGCCTCCTCTCATCGCTGGTGGCGGAGAATGTCCGTCAGCAACAATTATCGCTGGTAGCCGAGAAGTAGCCGCCGTTGTAGAGGCCCTGGAGGTCGAACGTGCCCGTCGTGGCGGGATTTCCCGCGTTCGGCACGTCGCCCGCCGGGATCGTGTACGTGATTTTGAAGGAGTGGAACACGGCCGGTTGCGCGATGCTGGGGAACGCGTAGGTTCCATTGTTGGAGTTGACGTTGTTGTTCGCGCTGGAGATGTTTCCGTTCGTGTCGGTCAGCTGCAGTGTGAACTGCACGTCGTTCGCGTTCGGGCTATACATGTAGAACGTCGGGCGCGCCGGGATCGATGGCGCGAGGCCCTGAACGTCGCTTCCCGTGATTGTGCCCGTGATCGCTGCCGTATTGTTGGCCGGGATCGTGTAGGTGACGAGGTAGGCTGACCGACAGCACGGCGGGTTCGGATCTTGCATGACCGACACCGTCGCATCGCTGCCGCCGGGCGCCCAGTCGTACACGGCCGGGTTCGTGCCGGGATCGTCCAACGCGCCTTCCACGTTGATCGTCGACGGCGTGCTCACCGACGTGCAGTTGCTGGTCGAGCAGACTTGGATGCTCGACGTGGGAAGGTTGAACGCGTTCCACGCGTCGTAGGTCATCGTTTCGACGCCGTTGGCGGGGGCGCTGAGCCCGACGTTGTTGTTACTTCCGTAGGGGCTGTAGATCAAGCCCTCGGAGTCGCAGTTCTCGCCGGGACAGTCGACTTCGTAGGCGGGAACGTTTCCTGCCGCGTTCGAGAGTGCGGTCGTCTGGAAGTCGAACCCGCCGAAGCTCTCGTAACCGAAATTGTCATTGAACGCAGCCGCCTGCGCGTCGCTGATGTTCGCCGTCTGCGTGGTGTTCACGAGCGTGAGCGTTTGCGAGCTCGCGCCCGGCGCTTCGCCGGCGACGGCAACGGTGGCGCCGTACGTCTGCGTCGTGACGTCGGTCGTGGAACGCTTCGTGGAGGTGACGCGAACGGTGCTCGCGCCGCTCTTTCGCGCCTTCGCGACGACGTCGTCGGCATAGAGGTCGTTGTGCGCGCCGATGATGATGTGGCCGCCGTACACGTTGCGAAGCGTGATCGTTCCGTTGGTGGCCGAGTACATCTCCGCTTGGACGTAGCTCGGCTGGGCGTCGGAATACCCCGAGCTCGGGCTGTGCAGCGGGACCGTGCCGGCGCTGGTCGTGCATTGGCTGTAGTTGACGTCGCAATCCAGGCCGACAGGCGTGCCCAGGACGTAGAGCGGCGAGTAACTCGCATAGCTGGAGGCGCCGGAGAAACCGGTGCCCGTGATCAGATTGGGCAGACCCAGCGCGGTCGCGAACGTGTTCGCATTGTAGGCAAGGTCGTTCTCGTCGGGCTGCGTCGAGTCGTACACGACGCTGACTTCGGACGCGCCGGAGGCCGTGATCGTGATGTCGCGCTCGTACGCCGTCGCGAGCGTGCTCAGCAGCGGCATCAGGACGCTGGTGTCGTAGAGACCCGTCTGCGAATCGACGGTCGGGTTCTGGGCGGCGATCTTCGTGGCGAGGTCGCTCGCCAGCGCCGTGGTCTTCTCGATGTCGTAGGTCGAGATCGCGCCCAGCGCCATCAGGCCGCCGGCAACTTGCAGCGTCTGCGTGCTGGCCGCGCTCAGGTTCGTATCGGTCGTGCCGGAGCCGACGTTGACGAACGTTCCGAGGCTGCCGATCTGCGTCTTCGAACCGTCGTTCGCGACGGCGTAGAACTCGAAGAGCACCCAGTCGTTGTTGGCCGGGATGACGTTCGAGAAGGTTTCGGAAACGGTGATCGTGCCGCTCGCCGAGAGCGGAACGTTCTGCGTGTTGGTGACCGGGATCGCGCTGGCCGAGCCCTGGTAGAGTGTGCCGTCCACTTCGACGCTGCTGATCTGCGAGCTCTGTGTCTTGAGCTTCGCATAGGTCGAGCGCTTCGCGGCGACCGTCTTGCGGTCGTACATCTGCGGCACGGCGGACGCGTTGAGCGATGCGCGGGCCACGACCGTGGCCGTGCCCTTCGCGTTGCCGTTGACCGGGACGGTGCTGCCGCCGGACGAGCCGCCGGAGCCGGTGCTGCCGGGGAGGAGATGGCTCGCGCCACCGCCGCCGCAGCCGGCGAGCATGGCGGCCATCACGGCCGCGCTAAGGATGCGTTTCACTACGAGGAACTCCTAACGAGGAAGGGGAGAGCGGAGACCGATGTCGCGGTCGGCGTCGGGATTGGGATCGGCGAGCTGCCGATCGGCACGCCGGTGGTCGTCGGGGTCGGCACCGGGAGGGGGGAGCCACCGGTGACGACTTGCGGCGTCGGCGTGGAGGTCGGCGTTGGCGTCGGGGTTGCCGTCGGCGCGGCGCTGGGTGTCGGCGTCGGGGTCGGCGTTACGCTCGGCCGAACCGTTGGGCTCGGCGTCGGCGTCGGGACGCCGCGGAATGCGGGCGGCGTCGTCGTTGGGCCGCTCGACCCACATGCGGCGACGCCGGCGACGGCGAGAACGCCGAGCGCGAGGCGTGCTGAAACACCGCGAGGTACGAAGCGCACGTTGCGGATGGGCCTTTCTGGAACGAACAAAATCAGCGCCGACTGCCTAGAGAGGCGTGGCCGGCGTTCCTCTGCTCATCCTGAGACGTACCTGCGACTTCCTCGCAGGATATGGCTTTTCTGGCCGTATCTTGGCGGACGTGAACAGACTGTGCGTTTTAGTGGTGCAGCGCGAGGACGCCGATCAGTGCCTCGACCGCAACGAGCGCGATGATGATCAGTTCGAGCGTCTCGCTGCGCGCGGCTTGTGCCTGGTCTTGCAGGACGCGATAGATCTCACTGACGCTGCGGA
>JBEKAU010000014.1:0-12930 GCA_050015755.1 Vulcanimicrobiaceae bacterium
TCGCCCACAGCGGCGACATCTTGGTCGGCACTCAGATGGTCGCCAAGGGACTCGACTTCCCGCAAGTGACGCTGGTCGGCGCAGTCGCCGCCGACCTGGACCTGCACCTGGCCGACTTCCGCGCCGCCGAACGGACCTTCGCGCTGCTCACGCAGGTCAGCGGCCGCAGCGGCCGCGCGCGGCCGGGCGAGGCGATCATCCAGACGTACGCGCCGCAGCACCCGGCGATCGCGTTCGCGGCCCAGCACGACTATGACGGCTTCGCGCACGCCGAGCTGGCCGAGCGGCGCGGACTGCGCTGGCCGCCGTTCCGGCGGCTCGCCCAGCTGGGCGCGATCGGGCGCTCGCGGAGAGCGGTCGAGGACGCCATCGCCCGCTGGGCCGACGTGCTGCGCGAGGACCCGCGCTTCGAAGTGCTCGGCCCGGCGCCGGCGCCGGTCGCCCGGGTCAACGAGGAGTGGCGCTACCGGCTCGCGGTGCGGACCAAGGACCTCGACGCGCTGCGGGCGGCGATCCGGGCCCGCATCCTGCCGTTGGTCGTCCCGGCGGGCGGGGTCCGGATCGCGATCGCGATCGAGGCATAGAAAAAGGCCACCCGGTGGGTGGCCCCTGCGGTCGCGAGCGGTGCTCGGCGGCTACTTGGCGGCGACGGCGCGCGCCAGGCGCGACTTCTTGCGGGCGGCCTTGTTGGGGTGGATGATCCCCTTCTGGGCGGCCTTGTCGAACTGGGCCTCGACGGACGAGGTCACGGCGGCGTCGGAGGCCTTCACGGCCTTCTTGAAGAGCGTCTTGAGCTTGGTCTTCGCGGCGAGGTTCCGCTGCGTGCGGGTCTCGCTCTGCCGGACCCACTTCTCGGCGGCTTTGATGTTGGGCACGAGGAGTAGACTACCATAAAAAGAGGGGCGGAGTCTAGGCGCGGCGGGGGGATTCCGGCATGTCGTCGCGCCCCAGGACGATGTCTTTGTAGGAGACGTAGCGGCTGGGGGCGATCCGGCCGTCGGCGACGGCCGCGAGCACCGCGCAGTCCGGCTCGCTCAGGTGGCGGCAGTCGGCGAACCGGCAGTCGGGCGCCAGCTCGGCGATCTCGGAGAAGAGCTGAGCGAGCTCGCTGGGCGGCATGGGATCCAGGGTGAACTCGCCGATCCCCGGGCTGTCGATGAGGAAACCTTCGCCCAGCCGGGCCAGCCGGGCCGAGCTGGTCGTCTGGCGGCCGCGGCCGAACCGCGAGAGGTCACCGACCACCGCGATGCCTCCCAGCGCGCGGAAGATGCTCGACTTCCCGACGCCCGAGTTGCCGACCAGCAGGGCGTGGCGTGCCGTCAGCTGGGTGCGCAGCTCGTCGACCCCGCGGCCCGTCTTCGGGTTGAGCACGATGGTCGGGATCCGCAGGCCGCGGTAGAGCGCCGCGATCTCCTCGGCGGCGTCCTCGCCGGCCAGGTCGGCCTTGGTCAGCAGCAACAGCGGCGCGAGGCCGTGCTGCGCGGCGAACGCGAGGAGCCGATCGACCATGCCCAGGTGCAGCGGTGGGTCGACGAGCGCGGCGACGATCGCCAGCGTGTCGACGTTGGCGGCCATCGTCTTCGTGCGACCGCCGCCGGTGCGCCGTTCGAGCGCGAACGAGCGCGGCAGCACCGCGTCGACGACGACGCGGTCGTCGGCGATGCTGCTGGCGCTGACCATGTCGCCCGGCGCAAGCATCGCGTGCCGATTTCCCTTGCGCAGTGAGGCCAAGCGCGGCTCGGTCTCATCGTCGGCGACGATCCATGCCGCGTTGCGGCCGACCCCGATCACCCGCGCGCGGCGGAGTCCGTCCTCGCTCACGCGAACATCGTGGGCAACGTGATCGTGAGCCGCACCGCGTCCGTCCTCGACCCGCTCGCTCGCGCGAACGTCGTCGAGGCGTTGCGCGGCCCCGGCGCGCCGGTGGGCGTGCTGGAGGTCGCCGAAGACGGTGCCGCGGTGACCGTGCGGTTCGATGACGCGATCACTGCGCTCGAGCTGATCGACGACCTGATCGCGATCGAGTCGCTGTTCGTCTGCGCCCGCGCGGCCGAACCCGCCGGTGACGACGCGGCCGCCGCCATTGCCGCGGCCGGGCTCGGCGATCCGGAGCTCGACGCGAGCCGCACCATCGAGGCCGCGCTGCGGGGAACACCGCGATGAGCTGGCCGATCGGCTCGATCAGCTTCAATATCAGCGATGCGATCGATATTCTGATGACCGCCCTGCTGGTGTACTATCTGCTGCTCCTCATTCGGGGGACGCGTGCGGTCCAGATCATGCTGGGCCTCTTCGCGTTGGTCGTCATTTTAGCCGGCTCCAACCTCTTGCACTTGCTGGTCCTGGCCACACTCATGCAGTACCTCCTGCTGGGAACGGCCGTGACGCTGCCGATCATCTTCCAACCCGAGCTGCGGCGCGGCCTGGAACAGCTCGGCCGCGGCCGGCTGTTCGTCCGCGACAAGGTCGCCGAAGACCAGATCGCGGCCGAGCAGATCCGCATCGTTGCCCACGCCGGCGCCGTGCTGGCGCGCGAGCGGATCGGCGCACTGATCGTCATCGAGCAGCAAACCGGCCTGCGCGAGTACGTCGAGAGCGGCACCGCGCTCGACGCACGGCTTTCGATCGACCTGCTGCTGACGATTTTCACCAAGAGCTCGCCGCTTCACGACGGCGCCGCCATCGTGCGCGACCTGATCGTCGAGGGCGCGGCGTGCTTCTTGCCGCTGAGCGACAACGCGATCGCGGTCGACCGTCACGTCGGGACGCGTCACCGGGCTGCGGTTGGTCTGACCGAGCAGACCGACGCGATCGTGGTCGTCGTCAGCGAAGAGCACGGTTCGGCCTCGGTCGCCCGCGCCGGCCGGTTGTCGGTCCCCATCGACGACGAAGAGCGGCTGCGCCGCGTGCTCTCCGCCTGCGTGCGTCCCTCGCGCCGGCGCTCCCAGGCCGAAGGCGGTCCGCTGGCCAATCTGCTGACCCGGATTCCGCGTGCTCAATCGCCTCAGGAACAACTTCGGACTTAAGCTCCTCTCGCTCACGCTGGCCGTCGCCGCCTGGGCGTATTTCCATCTCGCCGCGGCACCCGGGACCGTCGCCCGGTTCGACCAGAACCTGAGCGTCCCGATCGACATCACCGGCGCGCGACCCGGCTATCAGGTCACGACCGCCGAGAAGAGCGTCTCGATCGTCGTCGAGGTCCCGCGCAACGGCCAGACTTTCCGCACCGACCAGTTCCGCGCGGTCGTCGATGCCGGCGACTTGGTCGATCCGGGCTTCCACAACGTGCCGGTGCACATCGTCCCCTCCGACATCGCCATCCGCTCGCTTTCGCCGGCGTCGGTGATCGTCGCGGTCGACCGCGTCGGGCTCCGCACCGCGAGCGTCGGACTCGACTATCTGGGCGATGCCCACGGCGTCGTCGTCGATTCGGCCTCGCTGTATCCGCCGACGACCACGATCCGCGGCGTCGCCGCGTCGCTCGCGCAGGTCGCCTCGATGCGGGTCGCGATCCCGATCCCGCACAAGCCCCAGGACATCGACGAAATGATCGCCCCCGTCCCCACCGACGCCGACGGCCGCGAAGTCCCGGGCATCCAAGTCTCACCCAATCTGGTTCGCGTGCATGTGAAGTTCGTGAGCGCCACGGGAACCACGCACGCCCCCGCAGCAGCACCAGGACGATGAGCGCCGTGAAACGACTTTTCGGGACGGACGGGATTCGGGGCGTCGCCAATGCGGATTTGACGCCGGAGCTGGCGTTCAAGGTCGGGCGGGCGAGTGCAGCGGTCATCGCGCACGCACAGTCCATCGACAAGCCGATCGTCGTCGGGCGCGACACGCGACTCTCGGGGCCGATGCTCGAGGCGGCGATCATCGCCGGGATCACCTCGACGGGGCGCAACGTGGTGCAGCTCGGCATCGTGCCGACACCGGCGGTCGCGTCGATCACGGCGAGCATCGCGGCCGCCGCCGGCGTGATGATCTCCGCCTCCCACAATCCGATCGAAGACAACGGCATCAAGCTCTTCGCCGGCGACGGTTTCAAGCTCTCGGATGCCGACGAAGCGGAGATCGAAGCGCTGCTCGACGATCCCTCGTTGCCGCGGCCGACGGGTCTGGAGGTCGGGCTGGTCACGCAAGCGCACGGCCTGATCGACGGTTGGTTCGCCAAGCTCGTTGCGGTCGGCGGCGATCTGCAAGGAATGACGGTCGTCGTCGACGCGGCCTTCGGCGCCGCGTATCAGGTCGGGCCGGCGATCTTCGCGCGGCTCGGCGCGCGGGTGATCCCGCTGCACGCGCAGGACGACGGCAGCCGCATCAACGTCGCGTGCGGCGCCACCGATCTGCGCGCGCTGCAAGCGCGCGTGCGCGAGGAGATCGCGCGCACCAGCGGCCCGGTCGTCGGCGTCGCCTTCGACGGCGACGCCGATCGCGCGCTCTTCGTCGACGAGCGCGGCGAGCTGCTCAGCGGCGACCACGCGATGCTGATCCTGGCGCGCGACCTGCACGCTCGCGGCGAGCTGCCGGGCGACACCGTCGTCGGCACCGTGATGGCGAACATGGGCTTCGAGGTCGCGCTCGCGGCTGCCGGCGTGCGGCTCGTGCGCGCGGCGGTCGGCGACCGCTACGTCCTCGAAGCGTTGCGCGCCGGCGGCTACCGTTTTGGCGGCGAGCAATCCGGACACGTCATCGACTTGCTGCGCGGCACCACCGGTGATGGGCCGATGACGGCCGTCGCGCTGCTCGCGGTCGCGGCCCGCACCCGCACCCCGCTGCACGAACTCGCTGCCGGCCTCGCCGTCTACCCGCAGGTGCTGCTCAACGTGCGCGTCGAGGACCGCGGCATCGCCGAACACCCCGACGTTCAGGCCGCCGTCGCCGCCGCACAGCGCACGCTGGCAGGCGAAGGGCGCATCCTGGTCCGCCCGTCGGGGACCGAGCCGCTCGTCCGCGTGATGGTCGAGAGCCGCGATGAAGCGCGGACCCGGAGCCTGGCGGAGGACCTGGCCCGAACGATTCGCGCAGTTGCCACCCCGGTCTCAGGCATTCTTTACGATACCCGGCCGGGTGCAGAAGGAGATGCCACTTAGGAGCGCCTATCCCAGAGGCGTGGCCCGGTCTCCGGGTTGCCGGTTCGGTGAGGCAAGTAAGGCTCCACCGCATCGTTCGTTATCCTGCTGACAGATCACGGAGTCCGGCGTCCACAGCGCGCCGGAGCGGGGGACTTCCCAGGCAGGGGTGAACGCGCCGGTCGGCGCGCGGGCGATTCTTCCGTCCGAACCCGTCAACTAACCCCGTACGTGTGGAAGAAGGAGCAGTTGTTGCTACGTTCCATTATGACCGGGTTTTTTGCGTGTACGCTCCTGGCCGTTCCGGCCATTGCGAGTGCGACGCAAACGGGTGATCCCGGGACGACGGTCGCCACCAGTGCGACCTCCGCGAGCGCGATGTCGACCGATGTCGCCGCGCCGACCGACGGCGCCGATCTCGCAATGTGGAATGCGGAACCCAAGAGCGAGCGCGCCGCCGGCGAGGCGGCCCCGAAGCTCACGCGTCTCCTCCACATTCAGAAGTTCGCCAGCGGGATCGCCGCCCGCGGCGCGGCGATGGCCTCGGCACTGACCCGCAACGCGATGCGCTTCATGGGCGTCCCGTACGCGTTCGGCGGCACCTCCGCCAACGGCTTCGACTGCTCGGGCTACGTCCAGCACGTCTTCGCGATGATCGGCAAGCATCTGCCGCGCACGGCCGACGCGCAGTTCGACGTCGCCCACCGCATCCACGGCACGCCGAAGGTCGGCGACCTGGTGTTCTTCCAGACCTACGCGCCCGGCGCGTCGCACGTCGGCATCTCGCTCGGCGGCGATCGCTTCATCCACGCCTCCTCGAGCCACGGCGTCACCGTCTCGAGCCTGCACGACCGCTACTGGGCGGCGCGCTTCCTCGGGGCCAAACGCATCGTCGAATAGGTGGGTTCGCCTTCGGCGAACCCGTCGCGGTCGGCTTGCGGCCGATCCGCAGTATAAGAAACAACCGGGTGCTGGAGAAAGGGCCGTCAGTATGACCGACGGCTCTTCCTCGTCCGACCTGCGCGAGCGGGCGGCCAACACGTACGTCGTCTGGCCGCTGGCCGTGCTCGACCTGGTCCGCGACCGTCCCGACGCGACGGACTGGTCTCGCGTCCACGTCCGCCAGGCGTTCGTCTTCGGCCTCATGGCCGCGTTCGCGTACCTGGTGTTGCTGGCGCTCCCGTGGCTGATCGTCCTGGCCATCCCCGCCATCGGCCTCACCGCCGTCGTCTGGGTCTACGCGATCGGCCTGTTCGCCGATCTGGTCGGCGCCTTCACCCTGTTCGGCCTCGCCATGACCTTCCGCGAACGCACGTTGCGCGGCGACCTGTTCACGATCCCGCTCGTGACCCCGATCGCCGACCGCATGGGCCGCCGAAGCAGGGAACGGTAACGGACCGAGCGCAGGACCATCGCTGCCCCTGCCGACATGGCCTCTGGGCACCATGGGGCGTAGCCAAGCGGTAAGGCAGCGGACTTTGACTCCGCCATGCGTTGGTTCGAATCCAGCCGCCCCAGCCAAACTCTCATGGACACGCTGACGACACTGGTCGATGCCTTTGCGCGCGGTGCGCTCGATGAAGCGGCCGCCTGCTTCAGCGAGGACGGGATCTACCGCGAGCCCCGCAAGCCGGTCGTGCACGGACGCGCCGCGATCGCGCTGCACTTCGCCGCGTACGCGAACAGCGGTATCGTATGGCGATTTCTCCACGAGGACACGATCGTCACGGGTGATCGAGCATGTGTCACCTACCGGTTCGCGTGGGCCGAAGGCGCGGACGGGCCGTGGAGCGAACGCGCCGGGTGCGCGATCGTGCGGGTGGACGAACGCGGAGCAATCGCCATGTGGCGGGAGTACGAGGGATGAACGTGAACGGCTCGACGAGGGATCAACATCAGCACGAGGACATTTCGATCCGCGTCCACGCTGTGGACGGGGTGCAGGTCTTCGATCTCGTCGGCTCGCTCGACATCGCCACCTCGCCGAGCGTGCGCGCGGCCCTCAACGACGCCTCGGAACGCGGCGACCACCGGCTGATCGTCGACCTGACCCGCGTCGACTTCCTCGACTCGACCGGTCTGGGCGCGCTGATCGGCGCGCAGCGCCGCGCGCGCGAATTCCACGGCGAAGTCCGCCTGGTCGCCAAAGAGGGCCAGATCCTGCGCCTGCTGCGCATCACCGGCCTGCTCAAAGTCTTCGCCGTCTACGGCACCCTCGACGACGCCGTCAAAGACGGCGCCCGCGTCGGCGATCTTTAGAAAATGGTGAGGGACCGAGCGCAGCGTAGTCGCGCCCTGCGATAACGCTGTTGCGAGGTCGGACCCGGGGGCCCCGCGCGAAGCGTGGGGGCGTGGAGCCTAGGGCGGAGCGCCGTTAAACCGCGTTCGCGGCACTCAAACTTTCGTCGAGCAGTTGTACGACGTGCTTGACGGCGACGGTGCTGCCGTCGGCGCGGTCCAGGCCGTTGCGGAGCTGTAGGGCGCAGCCCGGGTTGGCGGTGGCGACGATTTCGGGTGCCACTTCGAGGACGTGCTCGACCTTGCGGCGCTGCAGACGCTGCGCCATCTCCGGTTGGGTGAGGTTGTAGATCCCGGCCGAGCCGCAGCACAGCGAGGACTCGGCCATCTCGCGCAGTTCCAGACCCGGGATCGCCGCGAGCAATCGGCGCGGCGGTGCGGTGATGCGCTGCGCGTGTGCGAGGTGGCATGCGTCCTGATAGGTGACGATCGCGCGCACCGGGCCGAGCGCACCGGGCGGGAAGCCGATCTCGTCCACGTACTCGAGCACGTCGCGCACGCGGGCCGAGAACGCGCGCGCACGGTCGGCCCAGTCGGGGTCGTCGTGCAAGAGGTGATCGTACTCCTTGAGCGCCGACCCGCAGCCGGCTGCGTTGATGATGTAGACGTCGGCGCCGCTGCGCTCGAACGCCGCGATGTTGCGCTTGGCGAGCTCGCGCCCACGCGGCATGTCGCCGGCGTGGATGGTGATCGCGCCGCAGCAGCCCTGGTCGGCGGGGACGACGACGTCGACGCCGGCGGCGCGCAGCACGCGGACCGTCGCCTCGTCCCAATCGGCGAAGGCGACGTGCATGATGCAGCCGGCGTGCAGGAACGCCGTCGCGCGCGCCGCGCCGGTGGCCGGATAGTGCTGACCGCGCGGGACGAAGAAGCGATCGGAGATGCGCGGCGCGAGCGCCTCGGCGTCCTGCAGGTGGAGCGCGCGCAGCAGCCCGGAGCGGCGAACGAGATCTTGCAGCCCGCTGCGTTGGTAGATGCGCAGCAACGAGGCCGCGAAGCGCATCAGTCCCATGCGCCCGAAGAGCTGACCGATCAGCAGCGCGCGGCCGAGGCGCGACCACCACGGGCGGGTCGGTTCTTGCGCGCGCACGATCTGGGTGCGGGCCGGCTCGAGGATCTCGCCGTAGCGCACGCCGGACGGGCAGACCGCCTCGCAGGCGCGGCAATCCAAGCACTCCGACATCTGGTGGACGAAGCCGGGCGAGGTCAGGTCGAGCGTTCCCTCGGCGACCGCCTTGATCAGCGCGATCCGTCCGCGGGGTCCCGACGTCTCGACCAAGGTCTCGACATAGGTCGGACAGGTCGGCAGGCAGAGGCCACAGCGCACGCAGCGATCGTAGACGTCGCCCGAGGGGACGTCGGGAGCGGTGAAGCCGCGCAGGGCCCCGAGGTCGATCTCTTCGATCACGATGAACCTGCGTTCGCGAACGCGAAACGGCGACCATGCCCGTCGATCACACCCGTGCCCGCAGCTCCGTCGTCGTCGATGGCCGCGACCGCGCCGCCGCCCGCTCGTTCTACCACGCGGTCGGCTTCAGCGACGAGGACCTCGCCAAGCCCCTCGTCCTGATCGCGAACACCTGGACCGACGCGATGCCGTGCAACTTCGGCTTGCGCGCGCTCGCCGATCACGTCAAGGCCGGGGTGCGCGACGCCGGCGGGACGCCGATGGAATTCAACACGATCGCCATCTCCGACGGGATCACGATGGGCACCGAGGGGATGAAAGCCTCGCTGGTCTCACGGGAGATCATCGCCGACTCGTTCGAGCTGGTCGCCCGCGGCTACGGTTTCGACGCGATCGTCGCGCTGGTCGCGTGCGACAAGACGATCCCCGCCGCGGGAATGGCGCTGCTGCGGCTCGACATTCCGGGCCTGGTGCTGTTCGGCGGCTCGATCGCGCCCGGCAAGTACCAAGGCCGGGACCTGACGATCGGCGACGTCTACGAAGCGATCGGCGCGCATGCCGCCGGGAAGATCGACGACGCCGAACTCAAGGCGATCGAGTGGGCCGCGTGCCCCGGCGCCGGCGCGTGCGGCGGGATGTTCACCGCCAACACGATGGCGACCGCCTTCGAATTTCTCGGCCTCTCGATGGTCGGCAGCGCCAGCCCCGGCGCGGTCGATCCGCGCAAGGACAAAGAAGCCTACCGCGCCGGCGTCACCGTGATGGAGATGCTGCGCACCAACCTCACGCCGCGCAAGCTGGCCACGCGCGCAGCGTTCGAGAACGCGATCGCGGCCGCCACCGGCACCGGCGGCTCGACCAACAGCGTGCTGCACTTGATGGCGATGGCGCGCGAAGCCGGCGTGCCGCTCGCGCTCGAGGATTTCACCCGCATCTCCGAGCGCACGCCGATCGTCGCCAGCCTGCGACCGGGGGGCGAGTTCGTCGCCCTCGACGTCGACGCGGCCGGCGGGATCCAGCTGATCGCGAAACGGATGATCGAAGGCGGTGTCGTCGACGGCTCGACGCTTACCCCGACCGGTCAGACGCTGCGCGACGCGTCCTCGACGGCGGTCGAGACGACGGGACAACGCGTCGTCGCGACCGTCGAGCGTCCGTTCAAGCCGACCGGCGGCCTGCGCATTCTGCGCGGGAACCTCGCGCCCGACGGTGCCGTCGTCAAGGTGGCCGGCCACGAGCCGACGCTGCTCGAGGGCCGCGCCCGCGTGTTCGAGCGTGAAGAAGATGCGATGCACGCCGTCGACGCGCGCGAGATCGTCCCCGGCGACATCGTCGTCATCCGCTACGAGGGCCCCAAGGGCGGCCCTGGCATGCGCGAGATGCTCGGCGTCACCGCGGCGATCGTCGGCCAAGGACTCGGCGAGAGCGTCGCGCTCATCACCGACGGCCGTTTCAGCGGCGCGACCCGCGGCCTGATGATCGGCCACATCGCGCCGGAGGCGTTTCTCGGCGGTCCGATCGCCGCCGTACGCGACGGCGACCGCATCACGATCGACGTCGAAGACAATCGTCTGCAACTCGAGGTGAGCGACGCCGAGATCGCCGCGCGGCTGGCGACGTGGAAGCAGCCGGCACCGCGCTATACCAGCGGTGTGTTCGCCAAATATGCGGCGCTCGTCTCGTCCGCGGCCGAAGGCGCCGTCACCAGGCCGCCCGCATGATCCTGCGCTGCAGCGACTGCGGCACGCCGACCGGCGATCGCGACGCGATCACCTGCACCGCCTGCGGCGAGCTGCTGGCGTTCGAGCTCGACCTTGCGCGTCTGACCGCACAGCAGGTCGACGTCACGGCGCGCGCGCGACGTGCGTCGCTCGCGCCGATCGACCGCAGCGGTGTGTGGCGCTTTCGCGAGCTGCTGCCGCCGATCGCGCACGACGCGATCACGACGCTGCGCGAGGGTGACGTGCCGCTCTACGACGGGCCGGGCGGGGCGGCGTACGCCGGCGTCGCGCGACTGGCATACTTTCACCTCGGGATGAATCCGACCGCGTCGTTCAAGGACGCCGGGATGACGGTCGCGGTGTCGCGTGCGCGCGAGCGTGGCGCGCGCATCGTCGTCTGCGCGAGCACCGGAAATACCGCCGCGTCGATGGCCGCCTATGCCGCGCGCGCCGGCTTGACGGCGGTCGTCATCGCGCCGGTCGACGGAATCAGCGGCGCCAAGGTCGCGCAGACACTCGATTACGGCGCGCACGTCGTCGCGGTCGAGGGCGATTTCGACGACGCGCTGCGCGCGGTGCGCGCGCTCGACCCGGCCAACGTCGCAGTCGTGAACAGCGTCAACCCGTATCGCATCGAAGGGCAGAAAACGGCGGCCTTCGTGCTGCTCGAGCAGCGCGCGTGGGCACCGCCGGATTGGCTGCTGCTGCCGGGCGGCAACCTCGGCAATGCCAGCGCCTTCGGCAAGGGTTTCCGCGAAGCGGTCGCACTCGGCTTGGCGACGCACACGCCGCGGCTGGGTGTCGTGCAGGCGTCGGGCGCCGCGCCGTTTGCGCGCGCGTGGCGCGAGGACGCCGAGCTGATCCCCGTGCGCGCGCAGACCGAAGCGACCGCGATCCGCATCGGCGCGCCCGCCTCGTGGAAGAAGGCGCGCAACGAAGTACGCCTCTCGGGCGGCACCGTGCTCGACGTCGACGACGATGCGATCGCGCACGCGCGCGCAATCATCGGCCGCGACGGTGTCGGCTGCGAGCCCGCCTCGGCGGCCTCGCTGGCGGGTCTGAAGGTGCTCGTCGAGCGCGGCGAGGTGCGGCGCGATGCCGACGTCGTGTGCGTGCTGACCGGACACGTGCTCAAGGACAGCGCGTACGCGACCCGCTTCCACGCCTCGACGGCGCCGCTCGCGAACGCGATCGTGCGCGGCACGGCGTTGGCCGACTACCTCGAGTCGTTGCTGGCGACGAGCGCGTGAACGACCTGGTCATCTCGGCACCGGCGTCCAGCGCGAATCTGGGCGCGGGCTTCGACGCGGTCGGGATCGGGATCGAGATTCGGATGGAGGTGCACGTGCGCGTCTTGCCGGCCGGCTCCACGCCGGTGTGGGAGTACGCCGGACCGCATGCGCCCACGCACGACGGGATCCGCACGTGCATCGAGACGGCGGTCGCGCGGATCGCACCGCACGCGCCGCCGTTGGCGGTGACGCTCACCAACGCGATTCCGCTCGGTGCGGGACTGGGAAGCAGCGCGGCCGCGTACGCGATCGGCGTCGCGCTCGGCGCGCAGCTCGCACCGGAGCCGCCCGCCGACGCCGTCCTCGCCCGCGCGGTCGCGGAGCTGGAGGGGCACCCCGACAACGCGCTCGCGGCGTGGTACGGTGGCGCGATCGTCGCCGCGCTCGACGAGGCCGACGGCCTGACCTCAGTCCGCTTTCCGGCGCCCGCCGTCGACGCGGTCGTCGTCGTCCCGGCTTTCATCCTGCCGACCTCGCAAGCGCGCGCCCTGCTGCCGCGCGCCTACGTCCGCGCCGACGCCGTCTACAACATCCAGCGCGCGGCCCTGCTCGGCGCGGCGCTCGCGACCGGACAGCTCGATCTGCTCCGCGCGGCCGTCCGCGACCGCCTCCATCAGCCCTACCGGGCCAAGGCGATCCCCGGCCTCGAGGCGATCCTGGCCTACGACGATCCGGCCCTGGTCGCGCTGGCGCTCTCGGGGGCCGGCCCCTCGGTCCTCGCGCTCGTGCGCGCCGACGGTCGGCGCATCGGCGAGGCGCTGGCCGGGCTGTTCACGGCAAACGGTTTGCAGGCCGAGGTGTTGACGCCACGGCTAGCGAGCGCTGGGGTTACCATTTCCTCACCGGCGCCGGCCCGTCAAGCAAGAGGGGCCGCCGTAGGCCGGGAGAACGGGTGAGGCGATGATCAGCGTGAGCGTCGGCTCGCCGGCCGGGATGTGTAGCGTCGCGAATCCCGCGTTTTATCGCTACGTCCTGCGCCTGGCCGAAACGCCCGTCGCGGTCAGTGCGGTCGATCGCGCGCATCTCGAAGTGCTCGCCGCCGTTCCCCACGCGTACGCCGACGAAGAAGGCTGCGCCGGCGACGGTTGGCGCATCGTGCCGGCGGCGTCGTACGAAGACTGGCCGGTCCTCGAAGCGAC
>JBEKAU010000015.1:0-12486 GCA_050015755.1 Vulcanimicrobiaceae bacterium
CCCAGCTCGGCACACCACCACACGTCCGTCCCCGCGACCAGGAACAGCGTGAGGTACGTCAGCGTCCCGGTATCGCGCACGCCGAGCTTCTCGGCGAGCCGCCAGGCCAGCCCGACCGCGACCGCGGCGAAGAGGATCGCGATCGTCGTCTGATTGGCGGCGGTGCCCCAAAGCAGCACGGAGGGGATCACGAAGATCGCCGGTACCGGACCGTCGACCCCGTAGTGCTGGCCATGGTAGGCGACGGCGTCCATCCAGCGCCCCGGCCAGTCCATCCACATGTGCCCGTGGAGCCAGGCGTCGGCGACCCGCACGTAGTTGTTCTGCTGGGTCGACCGCAGGTGCGAGCTGGCGAGGATGACGAGGAACGCGGCCAGGGCCGCCAGGTAGGCGCCGGGCACACGGCGCACGCCGAGCGCCACGGTCTTCAAACGGGACGCGAGGACCATCGAGGGCCCACGTTTCGTCCGTAACCGGCGCCCCGCCTGGCGGGTAGTGAGGGATGCATGTATCAGACGCAGCCACGCTTCAGCACCGTGCGGCCGCAGGTCAGCACGGCCGGCCTCCTCGGGCAGGTCCTCGGGATCACCGGGGTCGGCTTCATCCTGACGGCGATCGCGGCATACCTGTTCCGCGACGTCTCGCCGATGGTCGGCCTGATCGCCTTCTTCGCGGCCTTCGCGTTGATCTTCGTGATCTCGGGCCAGCGCCAGAACCAGCAGGCTGCGCTCCTGTGGTTCTACGCCTTCACCTTCCTCGAGGGGATCGGTTTGGCGCCCACGCTCCACCGGTACGTGCTGGCGTTCGGTCCGGACGTCGTCGTCAACGCGGCCAGCACCACCGGGGCCGGCATGCTCGTCCTGGGCGGCGTCGCAAACCTGTTCTCGGTCGACTGGCGGCGTTTCAGCGGCATCGCCTTCGGCCTCTTGATCGCGCTGGTCGTGGTCGGCGTCATCTCGATCTTCACCCACTGGATCCACCCGACGACCTACGCCTGGGCCACGCTCGCCATCTTCACGCTGATCACGCTGATCGACTTCAGCCGCATCCGCGCCGGCGGCAGCGGAGCGGGGCCGGTACAGCTGGCCGTCTCGATCTACCTCGATGCGCTGAACATCTTCATCGCGCTGCTGCAGATCTTCGGGGCGCGCTCCTCCTCACGCGACTGACCTGAAACCGGGACCGCGGCGGGCGGTTCGTGAACCATGTTCCATGGCGCGCGCATACGACGAGGAAGCGGCCCAACCGGCTGGTGACGTCCTCCATGAAGCGTGCGGGGTCGCCGGCATCTACGCGCCCGGCGAAGACGTCGCTCGGTTGACCTACTTCGGGCTGTACGCGCTGCAGCATCGCGGGCAGGAGAGTGCCGGTCTGGCGGTCGGCGACGGCACGCAGATCGACGGCCACCGCGAGATGGGCCTGATCACCGGTGTCTTCGACGAGGACATCCTGGGCCGGCTGCGCGGCAACGTCGCTATCGGGCACACCCGCTACTCGACGACCGGCAGCTCGATCGTCGTCAACGCGCAACCCTTCATCGACGAGTCAGACCTTGGCCCGTTCGCGTTCGGGCACAACGGCAACCTGACCAACGCCGACGAGCTGGCGGCGCGCTTGCCCGACGACGTGCGGCTGCAGGCCACCTCCGACTCGGAGATCCTCGCGAAGACGATCGCCTATGCACCGGGTGCGACCTGGACCGAGAAGATCAAGGCCGCGATGCGGTTCGCCGAGGGCGCCTACTCGGTCGTGCTCTGCACGCGCGACGCGCTCTATGGCTTCCGCGACCCCTGGGGCGTGCGGCCGCTGTGCATCGGGACGTACGGCGAGTCGGGCTATATGCTCGCCTCGGAGTCGTGCGCCCTCGCGACCGTCGGCGCGCATTATCTGCGCGAGGTCGCGGCCGGCGAGATCGTGCTGATCGACGATGACGGCATCCGCACCGAGCACACCGAGGTCGTCAAGCCGCCGGCCTTGTGCATGTTCGAGTACATCTACTTCGCGCGGCCGGATTCGGTGCTCAGCGGTCGCTCGATCTACATGGCACGCTACGAAATGGGCCGCGCGCTCGCGCGCGAGCACCCCGTCGACGCCGACGTCGTGATGGCCGTTCCCGATAGCGCGATCCCCGGCGGGATCGGCTTCGCCGCCGAGAGCGGGCTGCCGTACATCGAAGGACTCATCAAGAACCGCTACATCGGACGCACGTTCATCAGCCCGAACCAGAAGATGCGCAGCCAAGGCGTGCAGCTCAAGTTCAACCCCATCGTGGAAAATCTGCGCGGCCAGCGCGTCGTCGTCGTCGACGACTCGATCGTGCGCGGTACGACGACGCCGCGCATCGTCTCGCTGCTGCGCGACGCGGGCGCGCGCGAAGTGCATTTGCGCATTACGTCGCCACCGATCGTGCACCCGTGCTACCTCGGCGTCGACATGGCGACGTACGCCGAACTGATCGCCGCCAACCTCACCGTCGAGCAGATCTGCGAGCGCGTCGGTGCCGATTCGCTCGGCTACCTGAGCATCGATCATCTCGTCGGTGCGACCGGCCGCGATCGCACCGACTTCTGCCTGGGCTGCCTGACAGGCCGCTACCCGAGCATGCCCGCCGTCTCGCACATCCCTCAAGCCGACATGCAGCCAGCCCTCAAAGCCTGAGCGGGGCATTCTCGTTCGCCCACTCGCTCGTTGACGGTCGAGCTTGATTGATATATATTATCGCCATGCCACTATATATCAACAACGCGGAGGCCGAGGAATTGGCGCGGCAACTCGCCGCGGAAAGTGGCGAAACGATCACGGACGTGGTCATCGGCGCGTTACGCGACCGACGAGATAGCCTGCGCAGGCCGACCCGTCGAGAGCGGGTCGCGCGACTCAATGCAATCGCTGACCACGCGGCGGCCTTGGCAAACGGACGGACGGTCGACATCGACGAGCTCTACGACGACGACGGCCTCCCAAGGTGATCGTCGACAGCTCCGCGCTGCTGGCGATCCTCATCGGCGAGCCGGAACGAGAGCAGTTCATCGAGCTCATCGCTCACGCAGAAGACGTGGCTATCGCGGCGCCGACCGTACTCGAAGCGACGATCGCCCTGAGTCGCCTCGACGCCGGAATGGCACGCGATCTCGAGCGGTTTATCGCAGAGGCCGACATCGCAGTCGTTCCGTTTGGCGCCGAGCACTTGGCCTTTGCGAACGAAGCGCATCGCCGGTTCGGTCGCAACTCCGGCAGCCCGGCGCGTCTCAATTACGGAGATTGTATCTCGTACGCCGTAGCAAAGTGTGCGAACGAGCCGCTGCTCTTCAAGGGCAACGACTTCTCGCAGACCGACATTCGACCGGCCTTATGACCTAGGATTTCGTCCTGAAAGGGCTAGACCGCGGCGGCCGCCTTGGCGACGCCGTTGGTGGAGAAGCCGTGGGCGGCGAGGTCTTCGGCCAGCGTGACGAAGGCGCGCACGGGGATGCCGGTCGGGCCCTTGGCCAGGTACGACGTCTCGCCTTCGGAGTAGGCGGTGCCGGCGACGTCGAGGTGAATCCACGGCGTCTCGGCGACGAAGTTCTTGAGGAACGCGCCGGCCGTCTCGGCGCCGCCGGGGCGGCCGCCGGTGTTCTTGAGGTCGGCGATCTCGCTCTTGATCTGCGTGTCGAACTCGGGGTAGAGCGGCAGGCGCCAATACTTCTCACCGACGTCGCCGACGAGCGCAAGGAAGCGGTTCACAAACGCTTCGTCGTTCGACATGACGCCGCTGGCGGCGTGGCCGAGCGCGACGACGCAGGCACCGGTCAGCGTCGCGGCGTCGACGATCTTGGTCGCGCCCAGTTCGACGGCGTACGCGAGCGCGTCGGCGAGGATCAGCCGGCCTTCGGCGTCGGTGTTGAGCACTTCGATCGTCTTGCCGTTCATTGCGCGCAGGATGTCGCCCGGCTTCATCGCGCGCGGCCCCGGCAGGTTCTCCGATGAGGGGACGACGCCGATCACGTTGAGCTTCGGACGCAGCTTGCCGATCGCCCACATCGCGCCGATCACGCCGGCGCCGCCCGACATGTCGTACTTCATCTCGTGCATGTTCTCGGGCGGCTTGAGCGAGATGCCGCCGGAGTCGAACGTGAGCCCTTTGCCGACCAGTGCCAGCGTCTCTTTCGACGAGGGATCGCCCTGGTAGCGCATGACGGTCAGCGTCGCCGGTTCGTCGGAACCACGCGAGACGCCGAGCAGCGCGCCCATCCCCTTGTTCGTCATCCACGCTTCGTCGTAGACGGTGACTTCGAGGCCGGCGTCGGCGCCGAGTTCCTTCGCGCGATTGGCGAGGTGCGTCGGCGTCATATCGTTGCCCGGCGTGAGTGCCATCGTGCGGGTGGCGTTGATCGCTTCACCCAGGATCGCGCCGCGGTTCGCGCCGCGCGTCACCGCATCGCGGTCGGCACCGCCGCTCAGGATCGTGACCTCGGTGGTGACGACCGGCTTGTCGGGCTCGGTGCGGTAGATGGTCGCGTCGATGATCGCCGCCTGCGCGCCTTCGGCGACGGCCGAGGCGGCCCGCTCGGCGTCGACACCGTCGGGCAGCGCGATTGCGATCGTCGCGACCCCGCGCTTGCCGAGGTAGCGCACCGCGGTCCCGGCGTACTTGGAGAGCGCCCCCGGGGTCAGCTTGGCCTTCTCGCCGACACCGACGACCAGCACGCGCTTGAACGGCGCGTCCTTGGCGTGGATCAGCGAGGTCTCGTTCGGCTTGCCGGTGATCTCGCCGGTCAGGACATCGGCGATGGCACCGCCGAGCGCGCGATCGACCTCGGCCGCGGCACCTTCCAGGGTGGTACCGGCGAAGACCGGGACGACCAGCGCGCCGGTCGCAACCGACGCGACCGCGTCGTGCGAGACGTGGACCTGCATGGAGTTCCTCCAGGGGGACAGAAACGGCCACACCGACCGTGATGGACAATCTGTTTGGGGTTACGCCCCTTTTCTTCGGGGCCCTCCGATGAGCACCGACGCGTACGCTCGCGCCGGCGTCAACATCGATGCCGGCAATTTGGCGGTACAGAAGTACCGGGACGTCACGGCGAGCTGGACGCATCCGGACCAGCTCGGGTCGCTGGGCGGATTCAACGGCCTCTTCCGGCTGCCGGGCGACAGCAAGCGCGCGCTGGTCGGATCGGCCGACGGAGTCGGCACCAAGCTGCTGATCGCGGCCGCCCTCAAACGCTACGACACGGTCGGTGCCGATCTGGTCAACCACTGCGTCAACGACATCTTGGTCACCGGCGCCGATCCGCTGTTCTTCCTCGATTATCTCGCGGTCGGCAAGCTCGACGCCGACTTGGCTGCGCTCGTCGTCTCGGGCGTGCACCGCGCGTGCCGCGAGAACGGCTGCGCGCTGCTCGGCGGTGAAACGGCGGAGATGCCGGGCGTCTATCGTCCCGAGCACTTCGACCTGGCCGGTACGATCGTCGGCTTGGTCGAGCTCGATGCGATGCCGGATCCGAACCGCGTCGCCGACGGCGATGCGATCATCGGCCTGCCGGCCGTCGGCCTGCACACCAACGGCTACAGTCTCGCACGCTCGCTGATCCCCGAGGACGAGTACGCAGCGCCGTTCGCCGAGAGCACATACGGCGACGCGCTGCTCGCGCCGCACCCCTCGTATCTCGTACCGGTGCGCGCGATCCGCGCCGTCGCCGACGTGAAGTCGATGGCGCACATCACCGGCGGCGGGCTACTCGACAACGTTCCGCGCACGCTGCCCGAGCACGCCAAGGCCGTCTTCGAACAGACGCGTTGGGAGGTGCCGGCGATCATGGTCGAGCTGGTGCGGCGCGGGAACCTGGCCGTCGAGGAACGCTACCGCACGCTCAACATGGGCGTCGGCTACACCTTGATCGTGCCGTTCACTGACGTTGACGCGGCGCTCGCCGCCGCGCCGCAGGCGCGCGTGGTCGGTTTCGTGCAACCACGGCGCGATGACGAACCGCGTGTCGTCGTGCACACCGCCCGCGGCTGACGTGCCGGTCACGCTGCTGGCGGAACTCGACGATCGGCACGTGCCGCCCGATGCGTTCGCGCGCGTGCACGAACGCGCCGCGGCCGCCGGCTACGAACTGCGGCAGATCGAGCCGCAGGACGAGTACCTCGCGGCGTGGATCGACGCCACGTTCCCCGGATCGACCTGGTCGTCCGAAGCCTATGCGGGCAAGGCTTGGACGGCGGTGCGCGCCGGCACGATCGTCGGTTTCATGGCCTTCGACAAGCCGATGGACCGCCATTGTACGTGGCTGCGCGCGTGGCGCGATCGCACCGACGTCGGGCTGGTCGGTCCGATCGGGATCGTCGCGAGCGAGCGCGGAACGGGTTTGGGCGCGATCCTGGTCACGGCGGTCCTGGCGAGCTTGCGCGCGCGCGGATACACGCAGGCGCTCTTCCCCGCCGCCGACGGCGAGCGATTCATCGCGATGGTCACGCATCTGACCGACGCGCGCGTGGTCGACTCGTTTCCGCCGGCGTTCCGTCGCCGTCATCGCGCGACGATCCTCGCCTCGGGTGCGGGGACGAACGCGCGCAACGTCATGCAGCGCGTCGCCGCCGGCGCATTGCCGATCGAGATCGGCGCCCTGATCGCAAACCATTCCGACGCCGGTGCGCTCGCGGCTGCGCGCGACCACGGCGTCCCCGCCATCGCGCTGCCGTGGGATCGCGCGAGCGAGTCGCGCGCCGCCTACGACGCGCGACTGCTCGACGCGGTCGCCGAGACCGCACCCGACGTCGTGCTGCTGCTCGGCTGGATGCATCTGCTCGCGCCGGCGTTCCTCACCCGTTTCGGGGCGACGCTCAACGTCCACCCGGCGTTTCTTCCACTCGATCCGCGCGCCGATACGCTCGCAGCCCCGGACGGCACGCGCATCCCGGCCTTGCGCGGGGCCCACGCGCTGCGCGACGCGCTGCGCGAGGGCGTGCCGTGGATCGGGGCAACGTTCCATCGCGTCACGACGCAGACCGATCGTGGCGAAGTCTTGGTACGCATCCCGGTCGCAGTCAACGGGACCGCGCAGACCGAAGAAGCACTGCGCGACCGCGTGCGCGCGGCGGAGTTCGCCGCGGTGGAGAACGGGATCCGGCGCTGGGCCGGTCCGCTCGAGGAGGGGATATGAGCGACGACGAGGAGCAGGCTCGGCTCACCATTCCGGTCGGCCCCGACGATCACGTGCGCGGCCCGGCCGACGCGCCGGTGACGCTGGTCGAGTATGGCGACTTCGAGTGCCCGTACTGCGGCGCCGCGGAACCGGCGGTCGAAGCATTGGCGCGCCGCTATCCGAAGCAGTTGCGGGTCGTGTTTCGCAGCTTCCCCCTCGAACAGCATACGCATGCGGAGAAGGCCGCCGAGGCGGCCGAGTTCGCGGCCGATCACGGCAAATTCTGGGAGTTCCACGATCTGCTGTATCGCCATCAGAACGCACTCGACGTCAACCACCTGATCGATTACGCGAAGCAGGTCGGGCTCGACGGCGACGCGCTCGCGACCGCGCTGCGTGAGGGAACCTACGCGCCGGTGATCGCGGAGGTGAAGGAGGGCGGCGAGGACAGCGGCATCCCGGGCACGCCGGCGTTCTTCCTCAACGGCCTGCTCTACGAGGACGAACCGACGCAGGCCAACCTCGCGCACGCCATCGACTACCTGCTCAAACACGGCCACGCGTAGCGCCGCGCGGCGTTAGGCGAAGGCGAGGTTCGGGTCGGCGACCAGCGTGACGGCGTCGGCGCGTGCGCTCGTCGCACGCGCTTCGGCGGCGGCGGCGATCATCGCCGCGTTGTCGGTGCAGAACGCGCGCGCCGGGATGAACGTCGGGACGCCGCGCCGCGCGCCGAGTGCCGCGAACGCGGCTTGCAGCGCGCCGTTCGCGGCGACGCCGCCGCTGAGCACCAGTGCGCGATAGTCGCCCGCATCGAGCGCGCGTCCGACGCGGTCGATCAGCACGTCGACGACCGCCGCTTGGAACGACGCCGCAACGTCGGCGCGGCGTGCCTCGCGGCCGCGCGGTGACTCGAGGAAATAGCGCACCGAGGTCTTGAGCCCGGAGAAGCTCATGTCGAGCGTGCCGGGGTCGGGACGGTGCCGCGGAAACGCGATCGCCCTCGGATCGCCCTCGCGCGCCAGCGCTTCGAGCGCCGGGCCGCCCGGGAACGGCAGGTCGAGCAGACGTGCCGTCTTGTCGAACGCCTCGCCGGCCGCGTCGTCGCGCGTTTTGCCCAGGACGCGCATCGTCGTCGGCCCCTCGACCGCGACCAGCTGCGAGTGACCACCCGAGACGAGCAGCGCGAGGAACGGATAGGCCGGCGGGACGTCGCGCTCGAGGAACGCCGCGAAGATGTGCCCGTGCAAGTGGTTCACCGCGTACAGCGGCAGACCGGTCGCGAACGCGAGCGCCTTGGCGGCGGCGACCCCGACGACCAGACTGCCGATCAAGCCGGGCCCGGCGGTGACGGCGATCCCGTCGAGGTCGGCGAGGCCCACCCCGGCGCGGCCCAGCGCGTCGTCGACGGCAGCCGAGAGGAGCGCGGCGTGCTGGCGCGAGGCGATCTCCGGAACGATCCCGCCGTACTTGGCATGGAAGGCGTCCTGGTTCGTCGAGACGTTGGCGAGCACGTGGACACCGTCACGGACGACCGCGGTCGCCGTGTCGTCGCAGGACGTCTCGATCCCGAGCAGCAGCACCTCCGAGCAAACCCGCAGGTAGCGCGCATCAGTTGCGTTACCATGCGCAGGATGAGGCTCGACCCTCGCTACCTGGCGCTCGGAACGTGCGGCGGGACGGCGTTCCTGGACATGTACGCGACGCAGCCGCTCCTGCCGAGCCTGCGAGCATCGTTCGGGGTCGGCGAAGCCGCGGTGGGCGCGACGATCTCGGCGCTGACCTTCGCCTGTGCGCTGGCGGCGCCGTTCGTCGGACCGCTCGCCGATGCGATCGGACGCAAACGCGTCATCGTCGGCGCGATCTTCCTGCTCGCGCTGGTGACGTTGGCGGCCGCTTCGGCGCACTCGTTGCAGACGCTGATCGCCTGGCGCTTCGTGCAGGGGCTGTGCATGCCGGCGGTCTTCGCGGTGAGCCTGGCCTACATCGCCGAGGAGTTCCCGCCGCAGGTCGGCGGTCGCGCGATGGGCGCGTACATCACCGGCAACGTGCTCGGCGGATTTCTCGGCCGTTGGATCGCGGCGCTGGTCGCGGCGCGTTGGGACTGGCAGGCGTCGTTCCTCGTGCTCGGCGTGCTCAACCTCGCCGGCGGCGCGCTGGTGCTGGTGGCGCTCCCGGCGGCGCGCCGCTTTACGCCGCAGCCGGCCACGCTCGACGCGCTGCGCGCGATGGGTCGTTTCGTGCGCGATCCGGTCCTGCTGGCGACCTACGCGGTCGGCGGCAGCATCCTTTTCACGTTGACTGCGACGTTCACGTTCGCGACGTTCTACCTCGCCGGTCCGCCGTTTCTGCTGCCGACGTTCGCGCTGGGCAACGTGTTCGCCGTGTATTTGCTCGGGGTCGTCGCGACGCCGTTCGCGGGACGACTGGTCGACCGGGTCGGACATCGCACGACGTTGTTGCTGGCGCTGGCGACGAGCGTCGCCGGCATCGCGGTGACGCTCGTGCCGGTGTTGCCGGCCGTCGTGCTCGGGTTGGGGCTGGTCTCGACGGGCGTCTTCGGCGCCCAGGTGGCCTCGCAAGGCTACATCGGGGTCGTTGCGCGCGAGCGCCGCTCGACGGCGGCCGCGCTCTACCTGACCGTGTACTACACCGCCGGCGGGTTGGGCGCGATCGTCCCGGCGGCGCTGTGGGCGCGCGGCGGCTGGCCGGCGACGGTAGCGCTGATCGTCGCCGTGCAAGCGGCGACGGCAATCGTCGCGCTGCGCGGCTGGCGCGGTCGTTCGGCTCGCGTCCAGGCCTGAGCGGGTTGCGTCGCAAAAGCTACGTCGCCGTGCTCAGCATTGCTACCGCGCCCGTCGACGGACGCCAGCGCGTCGTCTCGATCGTGGTGATTTTCGGACTCGCCGCGATCAGCATCATCGCGCTGCCGTGGGCGGCGGTGCCGGTGCCGCGCGCGCCCGGCCTGCTTCCCGCGCTGCTGGGGATCGCGTTTTTCGGTTATCTGGTCACCGGCTATCTGCTGCTGAGCCAGTTCCAGGCGAGCCGTTTGCTCGGCACGGCAATCCTCGGCTGCGCGTACCTTGCCGCCGGGGTCTGCGCGTGCGCCTACGTGGTATGTTTCCCCGGGCTCTTCCCGATCCCGGTGGACGTCGGCGCATCGTATTGGCTGTGGGCGCTCTGGCACGTCGCGTTCGCCGTCTTGGTGCTGATCGCGCTGCTCGCCGATCGCGCGAAGTGGAGCGTTCCCGATCGTGCGACCGCCGCGCGCTGGACCGCGCCGCTGGTTGGACTCACGCTCGTGCTCTGCGCGATCGGCATCGCCGGGATCATCGCGTATGCGCAGCCGCTCTCGGCCGGCGTGCAGGGCGAGACGTACCGCGGTATCGCGCGCACCACCTTCGGCGAGTTCATCGTGCTCACGAACCTGATGGTGCTCGCGCTCGCGGTCGTCACCACGCAAGGCCGCACGGTGCTGCAGACGTGGCTGATCGTCGCGCTCGCCGCCGCCGTCCTCGACGTGCAAGTGACGCTCTCGGCCGGCGTGCGCTACACCGTCGGCTGGTATCTCGCGCGGCTGCTCGTCGTCGTCTCGTCGACCGCCGTGCTGTGGGCGTACCTCCGTCAGATCCACGTGCTGTTCGCGAAGCTGAGCGATCTCTCGATGATCGACGGCTTGACGGGCTTGCCGAACCGGCGGTTCTTCGAAGAAGGGCTCGAGGGAGCGATCCGCGCGTCGCGCCGCACGCACCGGCCGCTGGCGCTGTTGATGGCCGACGTCGACGGCTTCAAACTCTACAACGACACCTATGGGCACGTGGCCGGCGACGAGGCGCTGCGCGCGGTGGCGAGCGCGTTGCGCGCCGCGGCGTTACGGCCGGGCGACGTCGTCGCGCGCTGGGGTGGCGATGAGTTCGTGGCGGTCTTGCCCGAGACCGACGCCGAAGGTGCCTATTTGGTCGCGGAGCGACTACGCAGCTCGGTCGAAGAGCTGGTGATCCCGCACCGCCGCGCACCGACCTCGACCGGAATCGCGACGATCTGCATCGGCGTCGCGCTCCTCGGCGAGCGCGACAGCGGCGTGCCGCAACTGCTGGCGCGTGCCGACGCCGCCCTCTATCGCGCCAAACACGAAGGCCGTAACGCCGTCGCCGTCGAGATCGCTCCCGCCGACGACGTCCTGCTGCCGATCATCGACTAGCGGCGGGAGGCGACCCGCGCGGCCAGTTCGTCGGCGAAGGCGTCGACGGTGACCGTGCGCTTGTCCTCGGTGCCGCGCTCGTTGACGTTGACGGTACAGTCGGCCAATTCGCTCTTGCCGACGACCAGGATGTACGGCACCTTCTGCGTCTTCCAGTGGCGGATCTTGTACCCGAGCTTCTCGTTCGAGGCGTCGGCGTCGATGCGGAAGCCCTTCGCGCGCAGCTGATCGCGCACACCGTAGGCGTAGTCGAGCTGGTGCTCGGAGATCGGGACGACGACTGCCTGCGTCGGCGCGATCCAGGCCGGGAACGCGCCGGCGAAGTGCTCGATGAGCACGCCGAAGAAGCGCTCCATCGAGCCGGCCAGCGCGCGGTGGATCATGACCGGCCGGTGGTCGGCGCCGTCCGCACCGCGGTACTTCAGATCGAAGCGTTCGGGGAGGACGAAGTCGACCTGCACGGTGCCGAGCTGCCACTTGCGGCCGATCGCGTCGTGCAGGTTGATGTCGAGCTTGGGTCCATAGAACGCGCCGCCGCCTTCGTCGATGCCGTACGGCAGGTTGTGCGACTCGAGCGCGTTGCGAATCGCGGTCTCGGCGATCTCGTCGGTCGGGCCGCGCTCGGCGCGCGTGCTCAGGAAGTACTCGAAGTCGGTGAACTGGAAGGCTTCCATCAGCCGCAGCGCCTCGTCGAGCGTCTGCTCGAACTCGCCTTGCAGCTGTTCGGGCGTGCAGAAGAGGTGCGCGTCGTCTTGCGTGAAGCCGCGCACGCGGGTCAAGCCGTGCAGCGTGCCGCTGCGCTCGAAGCGGTAGACGGTGCCGAACTCGCTGTAGCGCAGCGGCAGGTCGCGGTATGAGCGCGCGTCGCTGCGATAGATCAGGATGTGGCCGGGGCAGTTCATCGGCTTGAGCTGGTATTCGGCGTCATCCAGCTCGATGCGTTTGAACATGTTGTCGGCGTAGAAGCCGTAGTGTCCGGAAGTCTTCCACAGATCCGAGCGCATCACGTGCGGCGTGTACACCAGCGAGTAGCCGCGCTTGACGTACTGATCGCGCATCCAGTCTTCGATCTGCCGCCGCACCACGCCGCCCTTGGGATGGAAGAAGATCAGGCCCGGTCCGGCCAGCTCCTGTATGCTGAACAGGTCCAGCTCT
>JBEKAU010000016.1:0-12449 GCA_050015755.1 Vulcanimicrobiaceae bacterium
GAGCGCGAGATCGTCGAGCTGACCGTGCTGGTGGGGGCGTACAACATGCACACGCGTGTCATGGAAGCGCTCGAAATCGATCTCGAAGCGTCTCGCGGGGCGAACGACGATCGCGATGCGTGATGCCAAGGCCGTCATCGTCGTCGAAGACGACGTCTTCTCGCGTCTCATCCAGGTCGTGTGCGATCCCCGCACCTCACCCGAGCGTCTGGCCGACTTTTCCGAGTTCATGGCGCACGACGAACCGGACTTCGCGGGGTGGTGTCGGCGCCTGCGCCGGGAAATCGCAGAAATCGTTCCGTCCGACGTGCGTTTCGTCACCTCGCAGGACGAATTGCGAGAGGCATTACCCGACGCGACGGCGGCCGTCGTCGAGTCGCTGACGATCGGGAAGCCGGAGCTCGACGTCGCGCCGCTCTTGCGAGTCGTCCAAAAATTCGGGGTGGTCACCCGGAACATCGACGTCGAAGCGTGTGCGGAACGCGGTGTTCAGGTACGTACGCAGCGAAGACGCTCCAACACCTCGTGCGCGGAGTACGTCATCATGATGATGCTGGCCCTCTCCCGCAAGCTGCTCGGGACGGCCGGACGGATCAGTCCCGAGCTCCTTGCGCAGGCCGGTTATACGGCGAAGACGTTCGCCGGCATCCATACGGCGCGCAACAATTGGGGACGTATTCCGGGGCTGAAGGTCCTGTACGAGTCGACACTGGGGTTGATCGGCTTCGGCGAGATCGGCCGCGAGATCGCGACCCGCGCCGCCGCGTTCGGGATGGACATCGTCTATTCGCAACGCACGCGGGCGAGCGTCGAGGACGAGCGTGCGTATGGTGTCCGGTACGAATCGCTCGAAGGTCTCTTGGCGCAGAGCGATTTCGTGAGCATTCAGCTGCCTGCCGGCGCGGCGACCCACAACTTCCTGGATCGCGAGCGTCTCGCGCTCGTCAAACCGGGCGCGTTCCTCATCAACGTCGCCCGCGCGGAGCTGATCGAGCGGGACGCGCTGCTCGAGGCGCTCGACGCCGGTCGGCTGGGCGGCTTCGCGCTCGACCCGCTCTACGAGGCGCCGGGGCGTTCCGAGGACCCGCTGTTGCAGTACGACAACGTCGTTCTCACCCCGCACATCGCCGCGCAGCCTCGCTTCAACGCGTTGAACGACATGGTCGAGCTGCTGACCGGGTTACGAGCGGGGATCGTCGCCGGATCCGCGTCGGCTCAGGATCGCGATCGCGCGGTTGCGGAACGCGACGATGGCAGGTGAGGTGTAGCGGTCGCGGAGCCACGAGAGACCGATGCTGCGAAAGCACGGAACGCCGCCGGCGTTGAGCGTGATGCGAACCCCTTGTCCGCTGATGCTGCGGGGAAGGAGTGCGACGCCGAAACCCGCGCCGACGAGCCCGGCGAGCGTCGCCGCCTCGTCGCTCTCGAATTCGATGCGCGGCGTGAATCCGCTGCGCCGCGCCATCTCGTCGAGTTCGAGGCGAAGACCGTAGCCCGGCTTGAGCGCGACCATCGGTTCGTGCGCAAGCTCCTCCAACGCGAGCGACTCGCGCGATGCCAGCGGATGTGAGGGTGGCAGCACGGCGACGAGTTCCTCTTTCCAGAGGGCTTGCCACTCGATCTCCGCGTTCGGAAAACGCGGCGAGGCGAGGCAGACGTCGATCTCTCCCGCGAGCATCCGCTCCTGCAGGTAGGGGAAAGAACCCTGAAGCAGCCGGACGCGCACGTCGGGGTGTCGCACGCGGTAGTCGCTGATGAGCGCGGGAACTTCGCGTCCTCCAAAAGAGCCGAGAAAGCCGAGCGTGACCTCGCGTGCGCGCATACCGGCAAGGTCGGTGAGCTCCCGCTCGACGTCGTCGAGCGATGCAAGCGCTCGCGCCACGCCGGCGAGCAGGACACGGCCGTACTCGTTGAGCCGCACGCCGCGCCCGACGCGATCGAAGAGCTTGACGCCGTACGATTCTTCCAGCCGCGCGATGCTGCGGCTGAGTGCCGACTGCGAAACGCCCAACTCGTCCGCGGCCGCGCGCAGATGCTGAAGCCGAGCCGCGGTGCGGAAGTAGTGGAGCTGTTCTAGGTCCACGATCGATGAGTTTCGTGCATCAATTCTTGTAGTCCCCGACCTTGAAGTTCATCAACGTGCGAGCGTAACCTGTATTGAATCATGGATGGACCCATCGTCGATGCCGCGCACCTCGAAGCGCCGAAAGCTAACCTCGAACAGCGACTCGGCCGTCTCGATTGTTGCGCAGTTTCCGACGCGCTCGATCGTCTCGGTCAGCCGGCGGCAGTCACGGGGCTGCGGCAATTCGCGTCGAGCCGCCGTATCTGCGGCCGGGTCGTCACCTTCAAGTTGGCCGACCGGCGTACGACCGCGGAACCCGATGGGCCCCGCGTGCACCTCGGCGTCCGCGCACTCGAAACCGCGGGCCCGGGCAGCGTCGTCGTGATCGAGCAACGCACCGGCATCGACGCCGCTTCGTGGGGCGGTATCCTCTCGCTCGCCGCAAAGCTGTATCAGATCGAGGGCGTGATCGCGGAGGGCGCGGTGCGTGACATCGAAGAGGCGCGCGCGCTCGATCTGCCGGTGTTTTCACGCGGGCTCACGGCGCGAACGGCTCGCGGTCGGCTCGTCGAGGCCGGCACGAACGTACCGGTGCGCATCGGCGACGTCGAGGTTGCACCGGGCGACTACGTGGTGGCGGACAACAGCGGCGTCGCCTTCATTGCGGCCGATCAGGCAGAGCGGGTGATCGCGTTCGCCGAATCGCTCGCGGGTCGCGAAGGAAGCATGGCGAAGTCCCTCCTCGGCGGGAAACCACTGCATGCCGTGATGGGCACGTCGTACGAGACGATGCTCGAGGAACAATCGTGAACGGACGCCGCGACCCCGCCCTCGCGCGCATTGCTGCGCTCGACACCGCGACGGTCAGTGATGCGCTCGACCGGCTTGGTGTCCTGGGACAGTGTCACGGTATCGCGCCGCGAGCCCATGCGTTTCGCATGGCCGGTCGCGCGCACACGCTCTCGTATTGCATGGCAGCGAACCCCGCCGGTAGTGTGGGCGATTATATCGACGACGTCGCGCCGGGAAGCGTCCTGCTCCTGGACAACGGTGGACGCGACACCGAGACCGTCTGGGGTGACATCCTCACCGAGATCGCGCACCGCCGCGGCATCGCCGGCACGGTCATCGACGGGATTTGCCGGGATGTGCAGCTCTGTCTCGACCTCGGCTATCCGATCTTCAGCCGCGGACACTGGATGCGAACCGGCAAGGACCGCGTGCAACTCGAGGCGGTCAACGTGCCGGTGACGATCGGCGGCGTGCGCGCCGCCGCGGGCGATCTCGTGTTCGGGGACGCCGACGGCGTCGTGATCGTGCCGGCACTATTCGAAGAGCGCGTGCTCTCTCTGGCGGAAGAGATTTCTTCGGTCGAAGAGCGGATTCGGTTGGCTGTTCGCTCCGGTCGGCGTCTCGACGATGCGCGCCGTGAGTTCGGCTATCATACCTTGCAGTCACGTGAGTCCGCGCGATGATCGTTTCGCAGAATGAAGAAAGCATGGCCGCTGCCGCCGCGTTCGGCACGGCGACGCTCCACGAAGCGGCGGGGAAGATCGGCGCGTTGCCTGCCGCGATCAAGCCCGTCGCTCCCTCGTTCCGTCTGTGCGGCCCCGCGTTTACGGTCGACGGTCCGGGCGGCGACAATCTCTGGCTTCATCGTGCGATCGCCGCGGCGTCGCCCGGCGACGTGCTCGTCGCTGCCGTCGGCGATGCGTTCGAGTTCGGCTACTGGGGCGAGATCATGTCGACGGCGGCGCACGCGCGCGGCTTGGCGGGCTTGGTCATCAACGGATGCGTCCGCGACGGCGCGCTGCTCGAATCGATTGCGTTTCCCGTCTTCGCGCGCGGGCTTGCGATCCGCGGCACGGGCAAGGACTTCGGCGCGACGGGTTGGCTCGACGCCCCGCTGCTGATCGGCGACGTCGTGGTCGCTCCGGGCGACCTCATCGTCGGAGACGTGGACGGGGTCGTCGCGCTCCCGGCAACGCAGGTGGCGAAGACCATTCTTGCGGCTCGCGAGCGCGAGAGGCGCGAAGCGGCCGTCCTCGAGCGTTTGCGAGCCGGGGAGACGACGTTGGAAATCTACGGTTGGGCCAAGGACTAGTAAAGGACGTACGTTCGCTATGTTGACGAAAGAACAGAACCAACTCTTGACGCAGACCGACCGGGGCACCGGCGCTGGCGAATTGATGAGGCGATATTGGCAGCCGGTCGCGCTCTCATCGGATCTGACGCAGGACGCGCCGATTCCCGTGCGACTCTTGGGCGAGGATCTCGTTCTCTTTCGCGACGAACGCGGAGCGCCGGCCCTGCTCGCTCGATTCTGCCCCCATCGTGGCGTCGACCTGAGCTACGGCCGGCTCGAAGACGGTGGCCTGCGGTGCGTGTATCACGGCTGGCTGTTCTCCAGCGGCGGACGTTGCCTGGAGCAGCCGGGCGAACCCACGGCAAGCACCTTCAAAGACCGTATCCATCAGACCGCGTACCCTTGCCACGAGACGAATGGGCTGATCCTCGCCTACCTCGGCGACGGCGAGCCGCCGCTGATCCAGGAGATGCCGTTCCTGCACTGCGATAGCGAGAGCGTCTGGGTCACCAAGCGCTTTCACGCGTGCAACTACTTGCAGGCGAACGACGTCGATCCGCAGCACCTCTCGTACCTGCATCGGTTCTTCGACGACAAGCTGATCCGCAGCGACAGCAACTCCTATACCTCGCGCGACCCGGCGCCTGACATCGAGCTCGAACCGACGCCATTCGGCTTCCGCTGTTATGCCAGCCGCACAGCCGGCGAGGACGAGCGGTACGTTCGCATCACCAACTTCGTGATGCCGAATGGCCAGGCGTTCGCGGGTGCTCCGATCGTCGATCCGAAGGTTCAGCGGCCCCAGGACGACGACGGCTACTGGTTCCACTGGCACGTCCCGATCGACGACGTCAGCCACTGGAAGTACATCGTCGGCTATCGTGCCAACGGGCCGATCGACAAGGCGTATCACGACGCGTGCTTCGAGGGCGAAGTGAGCGAAGGATACGCGAACATCCGCACCGCGGAGAACCGGTATCTCCAATCGCGCGAGGAGATGAAGCGCGCGACGTACTGCGGCGTCGGGACGAGCTTCCAGGACCAAGACCGCTTCGCGGCCGAGTCTCAGGGGCCGATTTACGACCGCACCAAGGAGCATCTCGGCGTGACGGATCGTCCCGTCATCGCGATGCGCAAGCTGATGTTCGAGGCGATCGAAGCGGTCGCCGATGGACGAGATCCGCTCGGCGTAAGCCGCGATTCTGCAGATGACCTCTTCAGCGAACTCGTCATTCGAGCGGCACGTGTCCCGAAGGCGATGCCGGTCAAGGGGTTCTGGAAACCACCGGAGCCGGCGCTCCACTGATACATGCGCGCCGGCGAACGGTCGCCGGCGCACCTCGGGCCTATGTCGTCCGCGGGTGTTCTGATCGGAAAGAAGGGTTCATGTCGCACCGTATACGAACCGCGGGCATTGCTATGTTCTGCGCGCTCGCCGCCGCAGGCGTGCAGTATCTCGGCGCTTCCACCGCGCTCGCAGCGCAAACGACCGCGAGCGATGCAGCGCAGCCGTCGCCGAGCCCGGCGCCGTCGAGTGCGCCGGCGGGGAAGTGGAAGTCCTCGGCGTCGGCTCGCCAACGCACGGATTTCACGCCCCAGATCGAGGTCGTGCCGTATTTCGTCACCGCGTCCGGTTCGGACAATATCCCCAAGCCGGGGGATCCGCAGATCGACGACGTCTGGATGGACTATTCGCTGATCCAGCCGTTGCCCGACCACTTCGCGATCACCGCGAAGCAGTATTACCAGTTCGATACCGTCGGCCGGACGTATCTGACCAACGGGAAGACGTTCGAACCCGGCTCGGCGCGGCAGGCCGTGGACCAGTTTCTCCTGGGATACCAGGCGAACTCGTTCGTGGAGATCCATGCGGGCTATTTCCGAAAATGGACGATCTGCTGCCCGGCCGACGGCGCTCCCGGCAACAGGAACACGACCGATTACAGCGGTCCCGACTACGGCGTGACGCTGACCGACCACATCGGGAAGCGCATCCACTTGGCGTACACGTTTGACGACATCTGGGTGAAGCACTTGATCTACCCGCGCCAATTCTTCGGCGGCTTGAGCGGCGAGGGCAACAAATGGGTGGTTCGGCATGGGCTCTTCAGTACGTACAGCCTCGATCCGGCAAACGTCCTCGCGCTCGAGGCCGGCATCGGACAGCAGGGCGACTACTATCAGGATTACCCGACCCCAGGCTACGGCCTGAGCATCACCTACGGCGCGACCTACCGCCTCAACCGGAGAATGCGTTTGGAGTTTCTCGCCTTGCACCGCAACGGGCACGACGACGGCCTCTACCCAATGCACCAGCGGTACGAGTTCTCCGACTTCTTCATCAAACTTCACATCAACGTCCTCGGAAAACCGCGTTGACGTGACGAAAGAAATATCATCGAAGATGGGAAACCCATGGCGCGCATCTGTTCGGTGATCGCGATGTCGCACTCGCCCTTCCTGTTCACCTCGGTCGAGCAATGGGAAGATGCGCGTGCGGCGCGCGCGAAAAACGGCTCGTATTCTGCCGAGTTACCGGTCGACACCCACGAAGAAAACGTTGCCAAGCACGCTCGTTGCGAGGCCGCGATCGCGACGCTCGGAGAACGGCTTCGGGCGGCGCGGCCCGATGTGCTCATCGTGTTCGGCGACGATCAGCTCGAGCAGTTCGGCTTCGGCAACATGCCGGCGTTCGGGATCTATCTCGGTGAACGCTTCGCCGGCTACAAGATCTCCCGCTACGCCGGCCTGCCCAATGGAAGTCCGCGCGTGCCGCGTGACCGCAGTGCGGAGTACTGGACCGAGGTCGCGGGGCATCCGGCCCTGGCGCGCGATCTGCTCGTGCGCCTGATGAGCCTCGGCTTCGACCTCTCGTTCAGCCTCGAGCTCAACGATCAGGAGGAGGGGATGGGACACGCGTTCATGCGACCCTCGTATTACCTCGATCCCGGCTACACCGTACCGATCGTGCCGTTCTTCGTGAACTGCTACTATGGCCCACAGCCCTTGGCACGGCGATGCGTCGCGCTCGGTCAGGCGATCCGCCAGGCGATCGAGGCGTCACCGCTCGATCTCAACGTTGCCGTCATCGGATCCGGGGGATTGTGGCATACCCCGAACGCACCACGTTCGTCTCTCGACGAGGCCTTCGATCGTGCGATTCTCCAGAACGTGAGCGCGGGAGATGCAGCGGCGATGGCCGCCTACTTCGACGGATCCGAACCCGTGTACGACGCGGCCGACCCGCAAAGCGTGCGCTATGCCAGCGGCGGGACGGGCATCGTCTCCGGTCGCGGTGGCGGTACCGGTGAGACGCGGAACTGGGTCGTTGCCGCCGCAGTCGCCGGCCGACCGGGAACGGTCGTCGATTACGTTCCGATCTATGCCTCGCCGGTCGGCGCGGCCTTTGCCTATTGGGAGATGCCGTAACATGTTCAACGGGAAACTCGTGATCGACGTGCACGGGCACGTCTCGACGCCCCCCCAGGTGCGCGCCTATGCCTATAATCTGGTAGCGCTGCGAAATCCGAGCGGCGACGACCTCCATCTCACCGACGAGGAGATGGAGCCGGCCATCGCGCGCCACCTTCGGCTGCTCGACGAGAAGGGCATCGACGTCCAGCTGCTCTCGCCGCGTCCGGTCGCGATGATGCACTGGGAACGTCCCTTTCTCGTGTCCCGCTGGACGCGCACCACGAACGACCTCATCGCGCGACAATGTGCGCTTTGGCCGAAGCGATTCGCCGGCGTTGCGCAACTTCCGCAAAGCGCCGAGCACGATACGTCCAATTGTGTCGCCGAGCTCGAGCGTTGCGTGCGCGACCACGGGTTCGTCGGCGCGATTCTCAACCCAGATCCGGCCGGCGACCGCAAAGCGCCCGGTTTGCACGAATCGTACTGGTACCCGCTCTACGAAGCCGCCGAAGCGCTGCAGACGACCCTCCTCGTGCATCCGTCGATCACCTTCGACCGGCGGCTCGAAATCGTCCCGCATTCCTATCAGTACAACAGCCTGACCGAAGAGACGCTGGCAACGCTGCTCTTGGAGACCAGTGACGTGTTCGCGCGCTATCCGAAGCTGCGCATCGTCGTGTGTCATTGCGGAGGCGCCCCGCGCCGTCTGCTGCAAGGCGGCCGGCCGATCGACGCGGTCGAGCAGGAGCGCGGAAACGATACGGTGATCCGTTCGAGCGGCGAGTTCGGCGGCGGCCAGGTCGGTCTCAACGTCGGCCGCAAAGAAAAAAAGCGTCTCGACGTCTCGGCGAATCTGTTTGTCGACACGTGCGCGTACGATCCGCACTTCCTGAGCGCCGCGGTTCACCAGTGGGGACCTTCGCGGATGGTGTTCGGCACCGAAGTTCCGGGAAGCGGCACCGCATTGCTCAATCCGCAAACCGGAAAGCCCGGCGACGACGTCCTGGCGACGCTCTCGTCATTTCCTTTCCTCTCCTCCGGGGAGATCGAACGTATGGTGCACGATAACCCGATCGCGGTGTTCCCGCTCCTCGAGCGTGGGCCGGCGTTGTCCGCGGTGCCGGCGTCGTGAAGGCTGACGCGACGACGCCGGTGCCCGCGGTGGGGCTGCGCGAGCCCACCATCGCGCAGCGCATCGACGGCCTGCCATTTTCCGGCTTTCACTGGAAAGTGTACTTGATGTCGACGGTCGCGCTGTTGTTCGAATCGACCGATGGCGCGCTGCTCGCGTTCGTGCTCCCCGTCGTGATCGTCCTCTGGCATTTGTCGGACCTCCAGACCGGCGTCCTTGCCTCGAGTCTGCAGTTCGGTCAGATCATCGGCTATATCGGCGCCGGCATCATCGCGGATACGTACGGCCGTCGCCTCTTGATGATGCTGGCCGTGGCGACATTTTCGATCTTTACCGTCGCATGTGCGGCAGCGACCAACTGGATCATGTTCGCGGTTCTGCGCGTCGCTGCCGGCGTCGGCACCGCGGCAGAACTCGGCATCATCATGCCGTATCTCGCGGAATGGATGCCGCTCTCGGCCCGCGGACGCACGACGAGCTCGATCGGGATCCAGTTCACCATCGGCGCGTTTCTCGCCGCGGTCATCGGCAACGTCCTGATCCGTCCGTTCCACGAAGGCTGGCGCATCGCACTGGTGCTCGCCGGCCTTCCGGTGCTGCTGCTGGTCTGGTGGCGCCGCGGTCTGCTCGAGTCGCCGCGGTGGCTCGAGAACCATGGCCGACATGCCGAGGCGCTGCGCATCGTCGAGCTCGCCGAGCAGCGCGTCGGCGCCCGGGTGACCGAGGCTGCGGCGCTGACGGACGACGAGGACCTCGATCCGCGCATGCTCAGCCTGGGCCAGAAGTTCCGCCTGCTCTTGAGCCGGCCGTTGCGGGCGACGACGATCGGATCGTGGCTCATGTGGCTGGGCGTCACCGCGGGCCAGTACGGCTTCATGCTGTGGCTCCCGACGATCCTGGTAAAGGAAGGCTTTACCATGACCCGCAGCTTCAGCTATTCGCTGCTGGTGTATTCGGCGCAAATCTTCGCCGCGTTGACCGTCGCCGCACTCAACGGCAGTGGCCGTGTCGATCGCCGCCTCGTCATCATCACGGGGGCCGCCTGCGCGATCGTCGCGGCGCTCTTCATCTCGTCGGCGCGGACGCCGACCGCCATCGCGGAATGGGGCTTCGTGCTGACGTTCTGCACGACCTCAGCGTTCAATACCTCGTTCGTCTACACCGCGGAGATCTATCCGACCGCCTGTCGAGCGATCGGGCTCGGCGTAGCCGCCGCGATCGGCCGCGTCGGCGGCGTCATCTCGCCGATCGGTATCGGCGCGATCTATCCGTTCTACGGCGTTCGCGGCGTCGGGATCTTCATCAGCACGCTGTTGATCGTCGGGGTCGTCGCGATGAGCCTCTTCGGAACGCGGACGCACGACCGCTCTCTGGAGGAAGTGACGCGAGCCCAATTCCGGACGACGCGCGGATGAGCGTGGAGGGTACGCGGTGCTGAAGAAGGAGGACAACGAGCGTCTGGTCCGCGTGGGAGCGGGGACCGCAGGCGGGACGCTCTTCCGGCGGTATTGGATTCCGGCGCTCCTTTCGGAGGAGTTGCCGGAAGCGCAAGGCGCTCCCGTTCGCGTCCGGCTCCTCGGTGAGGATCTCGTTGCGTATCGCGCGAGCGACGGAACCGTCGGTCTGATCGAGGCGTACTGTCCGCACCGGCGCGCTGCGATGTTCTTCGGTCGCAACGAGCCGGATGGCTTGCGCTGCGTCTACCACGGCTGGAAATTCGACGCGAGCGGCGCCTGCATCGACATGCCCTCGGAGCCGGAGGACTCGCAGTTCCGGGCCAAGGTGACGATCGGCGCGTACCCCACGTGGGAAGCGGGCGGGGTGATCTGGACCTACATGGGCGAGGCCGAGCAGATACCGCCGCATCCCGACTACGAGTGGCTGCGCGTCCCCGCCACGCATCGGTTCATCTCCAAGACCTACGAGCGGTGCAACTACTTGCAAGGCCTCGAAGGGGGATTGGACACCGCGCACTCGTCGTTCGCTCACAACGAGAACGTGGGCGAGACGGATCTGATTCGCAATCGTGACCGGCGCCCGAAACTCGAAGTCGAGAAGACGGAGTACGGCTTTCGTTACGCGTCCACGCGAGATCTGGGCGACGAGGGTCTCTACGTACGGGTCTATCACTACGTGATGCCGACGCAACAACTGCGTGGAACGGTCACCTCGTTTACCGGTGGCCGCGCCAAAGTCCCCAAGCTCGATGGGCACATCTGGGTACCGATCGACGACCACCACACCTGGGTCTACAACTTCATGTACGGGTTCGACGGCGACGTTCCCATCACGCCCGACTACGCCGAGGAAGTCGAGTCGTGGTTCGGGCGCGGTCCAGAGCACCTCATCCCCGGAACGTACCAGCTCAAGGCGTCGCTCGAAAACGATTACTTCATCGACCGGCAACTGCAAAAGACCCGAACGTTCACCGGCATCACCGGAATCAACACCCAAGATTACGCCTTGCAAGAGGGGATGGGTTCGATCGCCGACCGCTCCAAGGAACACTTGGGAACGACGGACCGCGCGATCATCGTCACCCGGCAGCTCTTGCTCGAGGCGATGCGCGATGCGGACGGCACCGAGCTGCCGCGGGGTGCCGATCCGCGCGTTCACCGGGCGATCCGACCCTACGACGACTACCTCGCGCCCGGAGCCGACTGGCGCGAGGCATTCGCCGAAGAACTGTGCGCCAAGTGGTAACGAGTGCGGCGAAGCTCGAACTCAGCGCGGCTCTCACCGCCAACGAGCGCACGCGAGCGATCCTCGATGGAGCGCTCGCTCCGGAGGGTATCCGGCTGGTCACGAGCGAGCTCCATCCCTCGGAGATCTTCTGGCGGCAGCTCGCGTTTCGCGACTTCGACGTCTCGGAGATGTCGCTCTCCTCGCTGCTGATCGCCGTCGCGCGGGGCGACCGGACGTGGGTGGCCTTGCCGGTGTTCACCTCGCGGAGCTTCTATCACACCGCGATCCTCGTTCGCCGCGACGCCGGGATCGAGCAGCCGGCCGACCTGCGCGGCAAACGCGTCGGCGTCCCCGAGTACCAGCAGACCGCTGCGGTCTGGTCGCGCGGTTTCTTGCAGCACGAGCACGGGGTCGCGCCGCGCGAGATCAGCTGGTTCATGGAACGTCCCCCGGAACGCAGTCATGGCGGCGCGACGGGCTTTCGGGCGCCGGCCGGCGTGAGCATCACGTCGATTCCGCTCGAGTCGAGCATCGGGGGCATGCTGCTGGACGGATCCCTCGACGCGACGCTGCTGTACTTGCGCAGCCCGAACCTCGTCGATCGAAGCCGTGCGGACGTCGAATCCTCGCCCCTCATCCGTCCGCTCTTCGATCGGTCGACCGAGAGCGCGCGTTCGTTCGCCCGGACGGGGATCTTTCCGATCAATCACGGCGTGGTCGTGCGTCGTTCGCTCCTGGAGCGGCATTCCTGGATCGCGCTCAACCTGTATGAGGCGTTCCTTGCCGCGAAGGAACACGCGATGACGCGCGCAGCCGCCGCGCTCGAGCCCTATGCGTCGATCGGTGCTGTGCCGGGCGGCCTTCCATCGTCGGATCCGTTGCCGTACGGGATGATCGCCAATCGTCACGTGCTCGAAACGCTCGCGCAGTACGTTCACGAGCAAGGCCTCACGGATCGCCTGGTGGGGCTCGACGAGCTCTTTGCCGCGAGCACGCTGGGCGTATGAACGCCTCGAGTCGAGAGGACTGAAGACACGATGGGAGAGATCGTCGCGGCGATGGCGTCC
>JBEKAU010000017.1:0-12242 GCA_050015755.1 Vulcanimicrobiaceae bacterium
GTCAGGGATGGAAACGGGGGCGGTCGGTTCGGGACGAACAGGCTGAACACGCGCGCAGCCGCGCGCGAGGGTGGAATCCGCCGATGCGCTCGGCGAGCGGGGGCGGCCTGCGGCTGGCGCCAGCTCAGGGTCCGGATCGCGACGTCGACCACGGTGCGGCCGAGGAAGGCGACCGTCAGGGCGGCGAGCAGCGAACCGATCACGCCCAGGGACAGGCCGAGCACGACATCGCCGCCCAGCAGCGGGACGCCCTCGCCCAGCTGGGTGAGGGCGAAGAAGCCCAGATGCGCGGCGACCAGGACGGCGACCGCGCTCCAGCGGTGGGGAGCCCGGACGAGGGTCCGCAGGAGGGCCACCCGTCGTCGCAGCTCGGCTCGCGGCCGGCCGATACCGACCGTGCGGGCGAAGGCGGCCAGACTGGCCAGGACCAGCAACCCGAGGTAGACGTGGCGCAGGACGAACGCGGGCGTCAGCGCGCCGGATCCCAATGCGCTTGCCTCGGCCACGATATGGACCAAGGCCGCGCTCGGGACCACGGCGGCCGCTAGGCCTGCGACGGTCAGCCAGCGCCTCATGGTACCCCCTGTATACACCGCGGGCGCCACCGTCGCCTCGCCGAAGGCGTTCCTGGGGGTACTCGCCGCCCGGCCAGTCCGGCGCAGACGAGGGATGCGCCTCCGGGCGCAGGTGGCCCCCGTCGGGGGGTCCGAAACATCGTCCCCCCACGCTAGGCCGCCCGAGAGCAGAGATGTACACCGTCCGTCCGCCCGCCTTCGATTCCGCCGATACGGTCAACCGTGTCGTGGCGTTGCTGGTCCGTTATCCGGAGATCCACAGCGTCCGATCGAATCCGACGGACGCCTCGGTGACGCTCTCGTTCGCCGTCCGCGAGCGGCTCGACCGAGCGCGCATGCGCGCCTTCGGCGACGAGGTCGCCGAGCACATCCGCGCCCTGTTCGATCTGCGCCGCGAGCAGCCCGGGCCGATCGCGGTCACCGCCGACCGCGACGCGGTGACCTTCGTCCACGTGACCCGCGACGCGGCGACCTTCGCGCGCGAGGAGCTCGAGCTGGTCGTCGCCCTGTTCGCGGCGGCCTTCGGCGACCGTCTGGTCCGCGACGGCGGCGCGGTGAGCATCGACGACGATCCCGCGACCCGCGAGGAAGTGGTCGAGGTCGCGCTCGAAGCGCTGCGCGATCCCGCGCAACGGCAGCGGCTGGTCGGGTTTCGAGAAGAACAACGCGTGCTCGTGTACTTCGCGCACGCCCGCAAACGTACGAAAGCAAGGGCCCGATCGTAACACCGAGTTCGGTCACCATCCTGGTCGTCGGCGACGTCATGGGGTCACCCGGCCGTGACGTCCTGGGAAAGCACCTCCCGCTCGCACGCGAGCAGTACCACGTCGACGCGGTCATCGCCAACGGCGAGAATGCCGCCGGCGGCTTCGGGTTGACGACCCAGACCGCCGAGGAGATGTTCGCGGCCGGCGTCGACTTCATCACCTCCGGCAACCACATCTGGGACAAGCGCGAGTTCCGCGCGGCACTCGACGAGACCGACCGGATCCTGCGGCCGGCGAACTATCCGGCCTCGTTGCCGGGTCGCGGCGCGGGGACGTTCACGGCCGCCAACGGGGTAACCGTCGGCGTCCTCAACGTGATGGGCCGCGTCTTCATGCCGACCGTCGACGACCCGTTCCCGATCGCGCGGACGTTGGCCGACGAGCTGCGGACGCGCACGAAGGTGATCGTGCTCGACGTCCACGCCGAGGCGACCTCGGAGAAGATGGCGCTGGGGCGGTTTTTGGACGGCTCGGTCTCGCTGGTATTCGGGACCCACACCCACGTGCAGACCTCGGACGAGCAGATCTTCCCGGGCGGGACCGCTTACCTCACCGATGTTGGGATGACGGGGCCTTCGGAGGGCATCATCGGGATGGAGGCGGGCCCGGTGCTCGAGCGGTTCACCAAAACAGTATCGGAACGATTCGCCGTGCAGAAAACGGGTACACGCCAGTTTTGTGCGGCCGTTGTGACGGTGGACGTCGAGACGGGACGCGCGCTCGACATCAAACGCATCAATCTTCGAGGCCTGGCATGATCGAGCCCCAGAGGGCACCCGCGTCCGGTGTCCTCAAAGTCTCTGCACAATCGAACCCCAACTCCGTCGCCGGTGCCCTGGCAGGCGTGCTCCGAGAGAAGCCGCACGCCGAGCTCCAAGCGATTGGTGCCGGCGCGACCAACCAAGCGATCAAGGCGATCGCGATCGCGCGCTCCTACCTGCATGCCGGCGGCATCGACCTGGCGTGCGTGCCCGAGTTCACCGAGGTCGAGATCGACGGCAACGTCCGTACCGCGATCCGGCTGCTGGTCGAACGCCGCGCCGCCGTCGATGCCCCGCCACCCAAACCGCCGACCGACGCCGGCGCTTGACGGTCGACTTCCACTCGCACACCAGCGAGAGCGACGGGAGCCTGCCGCCTGCGGACCTGGTCGGGCGGATGCGCGCGCGTGGCGTCGGGTGGTTCTCCATCACCGACCACGACACGGTCCGCGCCTACGAGGGCCTCGATACCGCCGGCGCCCGCGTCGTCACCGGGATCGAGATCAACACGACGTGGGACGGCAACGACGTGCACATCTTGGGCTACAACATTCCGACCGGGCCCTCGCCGCTGGGTGAGATGATCGCGCGCAACCGCGACCACCGCCGCGCTCGGGTCGAGCGGATGGTGGCGGCGCTGGCGGCGGCCGGCGTTCCGATCACGATGGAGGCGGTCCTCGCCGAGTCCGGCGGCGGTCACGCGCTGGGGCGGCCGCACGTCGCGAAGGCGCTGGTGCGCGCCGGCGTCGTCCGCGACGTGCAGGGCGCGTTCGACGAACTGCTCACCCGCGGCCGGACGGGCTACGTTCCCTCCACCCACGTCACGCCGCATGCCGCGGTCGAGGCCGTGCTCGCCAGCGGCGGCGTCCCGGTGCTCGCGCATCCCGGCCGTCTGCGCGACGAGGCGATCGTCGACGAGATGGCCGCGCACGGGCTGCGCGGGCTCGAAGTCTTCTATCCGACCCACACGACCGCGCAAGTCGCGCATTACCGCGCGCAGGCCGCGCGGCTCGGCTTGGTGATGACGGCGGGCTCGGACTTCCACGATCCGCGCTGGAATCCGCGCGGGGTCGGGATGGACGTCGAACCGGACGACATCCGCCCGTTCCTCGACCTCGTCGCTTAGCGAAGGACGTCGTCGAAGGTGCGCGCCAGCGTGTGGACGTGGCCCGGCCAGCGCGCCGAGCAATAGTTCCCGTCGCGCACCACGAAGGCCGCCCTCGTATCGGCGAGCGTGTCGCGCGCGAGTCCGCTGGTCTTGCGCCGGTAGTGCGGGTCGTCGCGCGGGACGTCGCGAAAATCGTCGGCCTGGGCGAGCGCGCGCGTCACCTCGGCCTGCACGCTCATGAAGCCCGGCACTTCGTCCGGCGTCTCGGAATACGTGCGATAGTAGGAAGGGTCCCAGAAGCGCACGATGCGGCCGATCCTCCACGCCGCGCGCTCGAGCTGCCACGTCAGCGCCGTCGTGCGCCGGCCGAACAGCACCGATCGCCCGCTCTGCGGATCCACGCTGCGGGCAGCGAGCAGGACGCCGTGACAGATCGCGCCGACCGGTTTGCCGGCGGCGAAGAACGCAACGACCAGTCGCTGCAGGACGGCACTCTCGAGGTAGGCGCGCATGCCGCGCGCGCGATGACCGCCCGGCAGAAAGAGTGCATCGTACGCGGCGGCGTCGAGCGCGTCCCAGCGCAGCGGCGTGCGAAAGGCCGGCGTGCGCTGCAGAGCGTCGTAGGCCGCGCGGGCGTCGGCGTTCGCGCCCAAGAGCCGCCCGAGCAGTAGCAAGCCGCGACCGGTCAGCATGATGTCGTCGGCAACCGCCGGCGCGCCGGTTTCGGTCGCGAAGACGACCTCGTGGCCGGCGCCGGTGAGCACCTGCCAGGTAACGGCGACCTCGGTTGGATCGGAGTCACGGTCAGGGAGCGGGAGCAGTACGCGCGCCATCGGTGCGGTCAGTGTAGCAGAGCGGGTCGGACGGTAGGATGGGGATGGTCCGGCGGGAACACCACGCGTCCGGCCTTCCGCCACGCACCATTCCGACGAGGAGCACGCATACATGACCGACGCCGAAGTCAAGCCCTGGGTGGGCAAGCCCGTTCGCCTCACCCTCGACGACGGCCAAGTGCTGGCCGGCACGCTGCACGCCGACGACGCCCACGGCCACGGGCACCATCATTATTCGGTCGTCTCGAGTCCGGTACGCTCGGGTGGGGACAAGGCCAGCGTGATGATCCACGGCGCGGAGCGCATCACCCAGATCGAGGACGCGTCGGGCGATCCGGCCGCCGTCGAGTAGGCGGCATCTCGCGGAGGTTTCCATGATCAACGATCTCGCGCTGCTTGCCGTCCGCGTCGCGGTCGGCGGCAGCATCGCCTCGCACGGCGCGCAGAAGGCCTTCGGTTGGTTCGAGGGCCCCGGACCCGAGAAGGCGGCCGGCTTCTTCGAGACGCTGGGATTCCGGCCGGGCGCGAAGTTCGCCTCGGCGGCGGCGAACACCGAGATCGGCTCCGGCCTGCTGATTCTGCTGGGCCTGGGCGGACCGCTCGGGCCGGCCGGCCTGCTCTCGACGATGCTGGTCGCTGCGCAGTCGGTGCACGCGAAGAACGGGTACTTCGCGCAGAAGAACGGCGTCGAGCTCAACGTCATGTACGCGGCGGCCGCGCTGGCACTCGCCTCGCGCGGCTACGGTGCGCTCTCGCTCGATCGCGCGCTCGGGTTGCACGAGCGCCTGCACCATCCGTTGCTCGAGACGCTCGCGCTCGCGGGCGGTCTGTTGGCCGGCTGGGCGATCCTCGGGCAGCGCGACACCTCGCCGCCCGAGGGAACCCTCGCGACACCGACGATCAGCGGCGGCCGCAGCAACGGCGCCGCCGAACCAGCGCGCAGCTAACGCTGCGCGCCGGCCTGGGGCTTACGCGTCTTTGCCGACCGTGCTGTGGCTGCGGCCGTAGCTGAAGTAGAGCACGAGCCCGACGATCAGCCACACGATGAAGCCGAGCCACGGCAAGGGGAAGAATCCCCAGATCGCGGGATTGCCGACTTTCAGGAACAGGATGAGCCCGAACGCCGCGACCGCGGAGAGTACTGGGATCACGTAGGGGCCGCCGGGCACCGTGAACGCGCCGTGGAGTTGCGGATACCGTTTGCGCAGCACGGGGATCGCCAGCGAGGTGAGGATGAACGCGAACAGCGTCCCCATGTTCGTCAGCGATCCGACGGTGTTGATGTCGGTGAACGCCGCGACGAACGCAATCAAGATGCCGAAGAAGATCGTCGAGAAGAACGGGGTGCGGAACGTCGGGTGCACCGCGTTGAAGATCGGCGGCAGCAGCTTGTCACGCCCCATCGCGAAGATGATGCGGCTCTGGCCGAACATCATGACCAGCAGCACCGTCGTCAACCCGGCGATCGCGCCGAGTGAGATGATGAACGCGGCCCAGGGCAAGCCGGCGTGGATCATCGCGAAGGCCACCGGCGAGGCGACGTTGAGCTCGTTGAACGGCACCATCCCGTTGAGCACCGCGACGACCGCGATATAGAGCACGGTGCAGATCAGCAGGCTCGCGATGATGCCGAACGGCAGATCGCGGCCCGGATTCTTGGCTTCCTCGGCCGTCGTCGACACCGCGTCGAAGCCGATGTAGGCGAAGAAGATGAACGCCGCGCCGCCGAACACGCCGGTCCAGCCGAACGGGAAGTAGCCGCCCAAGCCGGTGAGCGGGCCCGCCGGAAGGTGGAAGTTCGCCGCGTCGATGTGGCCGACGCCCACCGCGAGGAAGAACAGGACGACGACGATCTTCACCGCGACGATCACGTTGTTGACCATCCCCGATTCACGCGTGCCGCGTGCGAGCAGCGCGGTCATGATGAGGATGATGATGAACGCCGGAACGTTCATGTGGCCGGGTGTGACGCCGAACGGCGCGTGCGTCCACGCTTGCGGGAGATTCAGGCCGATACTCTGCAGCAGGTTGACGAAGTAGCCCGACCAGCCGATGCTGACGGTCGCTGCCCCGAGTCCGTACTCGAGGATCAGGTCCCAGCCGATGATCCAGGCGATCAACTCACCGAAGCTCGTGTAGGCGTACGTGTAGGCACTGCCCGAGATCGGGATCTTGCTGGCGACCTCGGAGTAGCACAACGCCGCCAGGGCGCTGACGATGCCGGCGACGACGAACGAGATCGTGATGGCCGGGCCCGCGCGGGTCGCCGATGCCACGCCCGTCATGACGAAGATGCCGGTGCCGATGATGGCGCCGATTCCCATTGCCGTGAGCGACCAGGGGCCCAGACTGCGTTTGAGGCCGTGTTTCTCGTCGCTCCCCTCGGCGAGGATGCGTGAGAGCGGTTTGACTCGTTCCAGCACGTAGCCAGTCCTTATGGAAGAACCAGGAGGATTGGCTCCGACTCTACGCCTCGTGCGACGGGGGACCTTTAAGCGAGCATCGTCAGGACGCGGTCGGCGGCGGCGTGCGTGGCGGTCACGAGCGCGGTCAGCCGTTCATCCTGCGACTGCACGATCGCCGGGTCGCGGATATACCGGTGATTGATCCGCACGTTCGCGACGCACGCGGCCTGGGCGGCGCGCAGGAAGTGCAGCGCGCACTCCACGTCGCTGATCAGATGCGGGTTCTCGAGCGCCGCCGCGCGCTCGACGAGCGCAATCCCTTCGCCGCACAGGCCTGCCGCGGCGAGCGGGGCTTCCGCCGCGTGGACCAGCGCGGCCTGGACGGCGCGGGTACGAGCGGCCTTTTCGCCCTCGCTGCCGCGCGGCAGCGCCTGCGCGGCGACGACCTCGCCGAAGGCGGCTTCGTCCAGGAGCCGCGCCGCGCCGCACCGCTCGCGCAGGGCGTCAGCGTCGTCCGCCAGCACCTCGGCCGCGCCGCGACCGGCGGCGTGCTTGGGGCTCTGGGCAGTGATCCGGGCGACCATCGCGCAGAGCGCCGCGCCGCAGGCCGCCACCAGCATCGCCGCGCTGCCGCCACCGGGCGTGGGCGCGGCCGAGGCGAGCTCGTCCAGATATGCATCGATTCCGACCACGCGGCGGTCTACCAGGCATGAGCCCCCGACGCCTCGCGGCGAATGGGGTTCGGTCGCGCCGGTAGAGCTGGTTTCAACAAGCACGGTCGCACGCCACAACCTACCAAACCATAGGAGTGCTTCCTTGCCTACTCTCGAGAAGGCGCGCGGGGACGTGCGTGATCTTGCTTTGGCGGACGCCGGCAAATCGCGCATCGAGTGGGCCGCGTCGTTCATGCCCGTGCTCGCGCAGATTCGCGACCGCTTCGCCAAGACGAAGCCGCTGGCCGGCGTGCGCATCGGCGCGTGCCTGCACGTGACCACCGAGACCGCGAACCTCATGCTGGCCCTCAAGGCCGGCGGCGCCGACATCGCGCTGTGCGCGTCCAACCCGCTTTCGACCCAGGACGACGTCGCCGCGGCGCTCGCCCATCACTACGAGATCCCGACCTTCGCCATCAAGGGTGAAGACGAGAAGACGTACTACAGCCACATCGAGGCGGTCATCGCCGCCAAGCCGCAGATGTCGATGGACGACGGCTGCGACCTGGTCACCACGATCTACACCAAGCACAACCACCTGCTGAAGGACATGATCGGCGGCTGCGAAGAGACGACGACGGGCGTCATTCGCCTGCACGCGATGGAGAAGGACGGCGTGCTGCCGTACCCGGTCATCGCCGTCAACGACGCGCTGACCAAGCACATGTTCGACAACCGCTACGGTACCGGCCAGTCGACCCTCGACGGCGTGATCCGCGCGACCAACGTGCTGATCGCCGGCTCGACGGTCGTGGTCGTCGGCTACGGCTGGTGCGGCCGCGGCGTCGCTTCGCGCGCCAAGGGCCTGGGCGCCCACGTCGTCGTCACCGAGATCGATCCGCGCAAGGCGCTCGAAGCGAACATGGACGGCTTCGAAGTCCTGCCGATGGCGCAAGCCGCCAAGCTCGGCGACATCTTCATCACCGTCACCGGCAACTTCCACGTGATTCGCAAAGAGCACTTCGAAGTGATGAAGAACGGCGCGATCGTCTGCAACTCGGGTCACTTCAACGACGAGCTCGACCTCGACGCGCTGGAAGCGCTCTCGACCGGCAAGACGACGCCGCGCGAGTTCGTCGAAGCCTACGCGCTCGCCAACGGCAGCACGGTTCGCGTGCTCGGTCAGGGCCGCCTGATCAACCTCGCCGCCGGTGAAGGCCACCCGGCCGCCGTGATGGACATGTCGTTCGCGAACCAGGCGATGGCCGCGGCGTACTTGGCGCAGAACTAACAGACCCTCGCGAAGAAGGTCTACTCCGTTCCCGACCACATCGACGAAGAAGTCGCGCAGCTCAAGCTCGCCTCCTTCGGCATCGAGATCGACACCCCGACGCCGGAACAGGTGAAGTACATGGCGTCGTGGAGCGAGGGCACCTAGCATGGCCTACCAGCGCCTGTTCACCTCCGAATCGGTGACCGAGGGGCACCCCGACAAGGTCGCCGACCAGATCTCCGACGCCGTCCTCGACGCGATTCTCGCCGCCGATCCGCAGGGTCGCGTGGCGTGCGAGACGTTCGCGATCACCGGCCAGATCCACATCGCCGGCGAGATCACGACCAGCACCTACGTCGACATCCCCAAGATCGTCCGCGAGACGATCAAAGAGATCGGCTACGATCGCTCGGCGATCGGCTTCGACTATGAGACCTGCGGCGTGAGCGTGTCGGTCGACGAGCAGTCGGCCGACATCGCGATGGGCGTCGACCAGTCGCTCGAAGTCAAGGAGACCGGCGATCACGATCCCTTCGAGCTGACCGGTGCCGGCGACCAAGGGATGATGTTCGGCTACGCGTGCCGCGAGACGACGCAGCTCATGCCGCTGCCGATCACGCTCGCGCACGATCTGACCCGGCTGCTCGCCGCCGCGCGCAAGAACAAGTCGATCGGCTATCTGCGCCCCGACGGCAAGTCGCAAGTCACCGTCGAGTACGACGGACAGAAGCCGGTGCGTGTCGACGCGGTCGTCATCTCGACGCAGCACGATCCCGACGTCCCGCTCGATCTGATCCGGCGCGAAGTCACCGAGCAGATCATCGATCGGGTAATCCCCAAGGGACTGCGCGACAACAACCTCAAGATCTACGTCAACCCGACCGGCCGCTTCGTCATCGGCGGACCCAAGGGCGACGCCGGCCTGACCGGTCGCAAGATCATCGCCGATACGTACGGCGGGATGGCGCGGCACGGCGGCGGTGCGTTCTCGGGCAAGGACCCCACCAAGGTCGACCGCTCCGCGGCGTACGCTGCGCGTTATGTCGCGAAGAACGTCGTCGCGGCGGGGTTGGCCGAGCGCTGTGAGATCCAGGTCGCGTATGCGATCGGCGTCGCACATCCGGTCAGCGTGCTGGTCGAGACGTTCGGCACGCAGAAGATCGACGAAGAGAAGATCGCCGAGCTGGTCAAGCGCCACTTCGATCTGCGTCCGGCGGCGATCATCCACAACCTCGATCTGCGGCGCCCGATCTACAAGCAGACCGCCTCGTACGGCCACTTCGGCCGCCCCGAGCTCAATCTGCCGTGGGAGCGCGTCGACAAGGCCGCGGCGCTACGCGCCGACTCCGGCCTGCGTGGCGAGATCGATCGCGAGCTGGTGCCGCTGATCGGCTGAGCACCGATCCGAGCAGTCGAACCCTTCCAGACGCCGGGCAACCGGCGTCTGGTCGCTTTTCTGCGGGAACGCTGGGAGCGCCGGAATCGTTGTAGTGACGACACCCCCGACCTCCTCGAGGTACTCGATGTCCCGTAGGATTCTCGTCGCGGTCACCGCTGTGCTTATCGCAGCGCTGCCGTTGACTGCGCTGGCGCAAGTGCCGCCGCCCGGCTACGGCCCGGCGCCGGAACAGTTGCTGCCCTCGCAAGCCGTCATCACCGGCGTGCTGGAGCAATCGATCTCCAGCAAGACGGCGCAGATCGGCGACCCCTTCGTCCTGGACGTGCAGCCGCCGTTCCCCGGCGACGACAACCGGTTCCATGACGCCAAGGTGTACGGCTACGTCCGCAACGTCGGTCGTGCCGGCGGCCTGAAGAAGGGCTCGGTGGAGCTCGCATTCGACCGCATCACGCTCGCCGACGGCACGACCGCTTCACTCCGCGCGACCGTCCTTTCGCTCGATGCGAAACAGCAGGGCAACAAGGGCGCACGCGCCGTGATCGGGGCCGTGATCGGCGACATCGTCGGCAACTACATCGGCAAGCACGTCGGCACGAACATCGGCGGCGCGGTCGGCGCCGTCGGCGGCGCGATCTACGCCGCGAGCATCGGCACCAACGTCATCATCGGTTCCGGCTCCACGGTCGAGATGCGCACCGTCCAAGCCTCCGAAATCCTCTCACGCCGCCAGCAATACCAGCCGCCACCGCCCCCCAACGGCAACGGTAACTACGCGCCCGGCACATTCGCCTCGCCGCAGGCCCCACCCACGCCCTATCACTAGAGTTTAAAGGCGCTCCGCCCCAGGCTGCGCGCCCCCCACGCCTCGGGCGTGGGGCCCCCGACACGACCTCGCAACAACATGCCGGTGACGTGACCGTAGCTCTGCGCTCGGTCCATCACCGGTTTCTTGTTTGCTTCATGGCTATTTCATGGCGACCGAGTCGGCGCCGAGCCAGACGGCCATGGCTTCGAGTTGGTCGCGGACGGCGGTGAGGATTTCGCGTTTGGGGAGTTTGGGTTCGATGTGGGTGGCGTGGGCGCGCAGAACGCCGGCTTGGCGGTCGTGCTTGAGGTCCACGCGCGCGACGAGCGCGTCGCCGTAGAGGAACGGCAGCACGTAGTAGCCGTGCACGCGTTTGTGTTGCGGCACGTAGATCTCGAGACGATAGTCGAAGCCGAACAGTTCGCGGGTGCGATCGCGGTTCCAGACCAGCGAGTCGAACGGTGAGAGCAGCGCACGGGCGTCGACGCGGCGCGGGATCTTGGCATCCTTGGCGAGATAGCGCGGTCCTTTCAGACCTGCGACGGTGACGGGGATCAGTTCGCCGGCTTCGACCAGCTCGGCGACGCGAGCCCGCGCGTCGGCCAGGTCGAGCCGGAAGTAGTCGCGCAGGTCGCGTTCCGCGGCGATGCCGGTCGCACGCGCGGCGATGCGCACCAGTTCGCGCTGCGCGTCGGCGTCGCTCGGGGTCGGCAGGGCGAGGATCTCGCTCGGGATGACGCGCTCGGTGAGGTCGTAGATGCGCTCGAAACCACGCCGGCTGGCGGTGGTGATCTCGCCGGTCCAGAACAACGCCTCCAGCGCGATCTTCGCTTCGCTCCAACCCCACCAGCCGCCCGGAGAGCGCTTCCCTTCGAACGCGCCGGCGCCGACCGGGCCGCGTGCGGCGATCTCATCGCGAAAGCGCTGCAGCACCTGCGGTTCCTTCTGGATCATGCGCGAGATGCGTCCCCACGTGCCCAAACCACGCGAGGCCTCTGCCATGCGCCAGCGCATCAGCGGATGGAGCGCGAGCGGTAAGAGTGACGCCTCGTGTCCCCAATACTCGAAGAGCACCCGATCGCGTCCGTACGCCGCGTCTTCGAGTAGCGTCGGCGCGTAGTCGCCCAGCCGCGAGAAGAGCGGCAAGTAGTGCGAGCGCACCAGGACGTTGACGCTGTCGATCTGGATCAGGCCGACGCGCGCGAAGACCCGCCGCAGCAGACGCCGGTCGACGGCGCCGCGCGGCGGCGGGTCGGTGAATCCTTGGGCCGCAAGCGCGATCCGCCGCGCTTGCGCAAGCGAGAGGTCGGGCACGTCAGCGGCCGGTACGGCTCGCCCGCTCGACCCACCAAAGGAGGGGGAGCTGGAGCGGCACGCGGACCCACCACACCCAGGCCGGCGCGATGCGACGATAGCGCTTCGCCCGCAGGGCCATGTCGATGTTCGCCGGCCAGACCGCCAGCAGCAGCGCGATGAGCCCGAGGCCCGCCGCCCGCCGTGTGGTCGGCACCAGCAACCCGAGGCCACCGGCGATCTCCGCCGCACCGCTGATCTGCACCAGCGTGGCCGGCTCGCCGATCCCGCGCGGGACGATCGCCTCGAAGGTCGCGGGCCGCACGAAGTGCAGCACGCCGGCCGTCAGGAACAGCACCGCGAGCGGAAT
>JBEKAU010000018.1:0-12219 GCA_050015755.1 Vulcanimicrobiaceae bacterium
GCGCACAAGAAAAACGCTCGTACCTCGAGAGCGATCCACGAAAGGCCACGTCTCGCGAGAGCCCTGCATGGAAATCGCAGGAAGCAGCTAGCGACAAACGTCCAGACCAGAAACGAGCCGCTGTACCGCAGCACATGCACATCGGTGATGGATGGCAGGTCGGCGATCAGGGCTGAGAAGGCCATGCAACCCCAACCCGCCGCCTGGAGCGTCCAAAAGCCGGGCAGCTCCGCGCGACTGCGCAATTTCAATTCAGCGCCCAAAGCCGGCAACTCACCGTACAACAGACTCGGGCTGCAGAGTGCTCGTCACGCTGGGCTTGCTCCCGTGCTACGATGGGTGATGCATAGAGCGCAAAGCGGAGGTACCTGATGGAATTGCGTACGGCGACGAACACCTTCATGATATCGATTATAGCATCGTTCGTACTCGTGTTGTCTCTGGCAGCGGTCGCACGGGCCACAGTCCCTGAGGCCTCGGCAAAGAGTGCATTGAGCGCCGAAGAATCAATCAATCAAGCGTTATTGCGCAGCGACGCCGACGCGCTCGAAAGGCTGCTCGCTGATGATTGGATCGTCGTGAGCGGCTTCGGCGGCATTGGCGAGCGGAAGGCGTTCATCGCATATGTGCGAGCCGGAGATTTTACGCGCCGCAAGATGCTTCTCTCGGAGCCGCGCGTTCGTCTCTACGGCGACACGGCGCTCGTGACGACGCATCTGAATGCGGCGGGCCGTTCGATCAAAGAACGGAACGGACAAATCGTCAGCGACTGTTTCGATGTCAAGGAGCGGCAAACCGACGTCTTGGTCTGGAAGAACGGAGGCTGGAAATCGGTTCTGCTGCACGAGACCGTGATACCGGGGACGCTGCACCGTACCGTGGTCCCCGGCCGCACGTCCCGCTGTGCCTAGACTTCTGGACTCTCGCCAAGGCGGAGGACCGCTCGCTCAGGCTAAGGAATGACCGTTTCCGCTCAGTCGCGCACTTTGAGGAGACTACGTCGCCATGCTGTCTGGAACGTTGAACGCGATGCTCCGCCGCGGCATCCTCGCTGCAACACTGGTCGTCGTGTGCCCCCTCGCCGCTCTGGCAGACGGGACGGTCGAAGGAACGTGGATGGTCACCTCCTCGACGAATATGCCGGCCACGGCCGGCGTGACCATGACGGTCGTCCGCGCAAGCGACGGCTACCACGCCGTCGCCGCCAACGGTGCCGTGCTGGGCGTCTATCAAGGCGGACCCAGTTCGGCCTCGCGGAGCTGGAGCTTGACGTTCGACGAGATCAAGCAGCACGTGCCGACGGCGCCCGACCCGGCGGTGCAAGCGGCAGTCGGACAATGGATCGTCACCGAGGCGGTGACGGTGTCGGGCGACGGCAACTCGCTCACGCTCTCGCAGAACGCATACCGGCTGAACTGGAACACGAACAACGGGGCGTTCGCGGGCCTCGTCAACATTCCGAACTACTATCAGGTGGTGTTCAGTCGCGTGGTGACGCCGGCGCCGGCGACGCCGGTACCCACGCCGCAGCCGACCCCGCTGCCCAGACTCATCACCGCGGCCGAAGCTGAAGGCCACCCGACCCGCGAACAGCTGGTGCGCGGCGCACAGATCGAGCTGGCTCGATTGAACACCGAGCGCGCGGGATTGGAGAAGCAAGTCGCGGTGCTCGATCGCATCGTCGACGAGCAACGCGATTCGGAGCGCGAGATGGAGGGTTTCCGTCGCGATCTGTACCAGGCTGCGTTCCTCGACACGGTGCAGCTCGCGGCGAACCCGGCGGTCTTAGGGAAAATGGGCCTCTCAGCCGCGTCCGTGAAGGCGGTCTCCAAGGCAATGGAACAGTACCATGTCGTGCTCAGCCTCCTCGCCTCGAAGCAAGCCTACGACGAAGCCGAGCGCACCAGCGATCCCGAAGCACGCAAGGCGGCCGACGAAAAGCTCGCCGACGCGAGCCGCGAGCTCGCCGAACAGCTGGCCGGCATCGCGATGCCTGCCGCGGCGCACGAGCAACTCGTCCACCTGGCGGACGCCAGCCACGAGACCTACAAGACCGCTAAGAGTCTGAGCGAGGAGCATACGGCGCTCGAGCGCGGCGCGATCGCGTTGGACGGCTTCACGCGCTACGCGGCCGCCCTCGATCCACGGGCCGCCGCGTTCCGCAGCGCCGGCGACGTCGCGGCGGAGAGCGGCCTCTACCTCAAGGTCACTTGGGACCTGCAGTCGGTGCACGATGCCGACAACAGCGCGAAGTACGCCCGCGGGCTGGTCGTGACACGCATCGACGCGATCGACCGGCAACGCCAACAGATGAAGATCCAACTCCAGCGCGCGCAAGCCGGTCAGTAGCCGGCACCAGCGTCACGGGGTCAGCTCCTCGACGTTGTTGACTGGCGGCCCGTTGTCGCCACCGATCACGTACATGACGCCGTTAACGACGCCGCTTGCGGCGGTGTCTTGGGGTTCGAGCAGCGAGGGGATCGTCGTCCACGTGTTGGTGGTCGCGTTGTACGCTGCTGCCGTCGTCAGGTAGCCTTGATTGTAGTTGTCACCGCCGGCTTCATAGATGGTCGTTCCGATGACGCCGACCGCGACGGCCTCGCGTCCTTGGCCCGGCATCGACGCTTCCGTGGTCCACGTGTTCGCCGTCGGATTGTACGCATAGACGGTGGTCAGGTAGTTGCCGTTGTCGCCGCCCATGACGTAGAGGGTATTGTTGACGACCGCGACCGCCGCTTCATCGAGTGCCATCGGTAGCGCCGCCTCAGTGGTCCAGGCGTTCGTGGAAGGATTGTAGCCATAGACCTTGTTGAGCGTTCCGCCCGAGTTGCCGCCGCCGACGGTGTAGAGGATGCCGTTGACGACGCCGACGCCCATGCCGTACGCGGCGGTCGGCAGCGACGCTTTCGTCGACCAGGTGTTGGTGGACGGGTTGTAGGCCTCCACCGTCTTCAGGTACGAAGCGGATCCCGCGGTGAAGCCGCCGATCGCGTACAAGATGTTGTTGACGACGCCGACGCCCAAGCCCGCGCGGGTGGTGGGCATCGGAGCCTCGGTCGTCCACGTGTTGGTGCTCGGATTGTACGCTTCGTTCACGTTCGTGTTCGCGTAATACGTGATCAGCCCGCCAACACAGTAGATGATGCCACCGATCGTGCCCGCGCCCAAGAACTCGCGCGCCGTCGGTAGCGTCGTCGCGACGTTGCTCCAGAACGGCGGATTCTCGACGCTGAACGTGATCGACTGCTGGGTCACGCCGTCACCCGCGCTCGTGCCGCTCGTGGTCAGTGTAACGGTGCCGGTGCCGGCAGCGGCGGGCGTGAGCGTGACCTGATACGGATTCTGCGACACGCTGACGGTGACGACGCCGCCGCTCTGGGCCGCGGAGAGCACCGGGGCTCCGGGGCTGCCGGCCGTGATCGACGCACCATCGGCGTCGGCGATGCCGACGGGGAAGGTCACCGCACCCGCGCTGCTCAGGGCGATCGCGCCTTGCGCAGTACCGCTGCATTCGCCGCCGCTGGTGCCGCTCGGCAAGGAGGTGATCGCAATCGCCGGACTCGCGCAGCTCGCGCTGCCGGTCTGCGCGTCGAGGGCGAGGCTCTGCGTGTTTGCACTCCCCTCGGTGACCGTGATCGTCGCGACCTGCCGCGATAAGACATTGCCCTGGGCGCCGCTCTGGTCGTAGGCGGCCACGCCAATCGTGTCGGTGCCCGGCGGAAAACGCGCGGTGATGGTGCACGTCCACGGACCGCTTCCTGGACAAGCTCCGCTCCCCGGCGTCACGGCGAAGGTCTGTGTTCCCCAAGCGCTCACCTGGCTCGCCGTTAATTCGCTCGCGGTGGCGAGTGTGAACGAGAACGACGCAGTGGCCGACGACACGTACGCGGCTCGACGGCCGCTCCGGTCTGTCACCTTCGACGGCGTGGGAATCGTGATGTGAAAGACCGCTTGGCCCGCACCGGTGACACGTGGCGGCGTGCTGGAGCTTGCGGGAACCGAGCCCGCTACGGAGCGCATCGCGGTGCCGCTGCACGCTTCGAGAACCAGGCTACTTACGACGAACCCACAGGTGAGCAACGCATGAATTGAGGGACCACCACGCACACGCATCGTATGACCGTAGCTTCCGACCGTCGCCGTTGCGTCGCATCGCATCCCCCCGGCACCTGGAATGATCGGCTTCGTTCACTCGCATCGGCGCGTGTGCTCCGATCGTACGCTCGTTGCGTCGTCACATCGCGCGGTCGGTGCGCTTCGCTCGTTCTCGCTGAACCTCTTTGACGGCCTCTTCGATCCGCTTCTGGCGCGTTTCGGGTCTCACCGCCTCCTCGATGCGCCGGACGATGAAGCTCCGCCGTCCGGGGGGCAGGGCTTTGAAGTCCTTGGTGGCTGCTCGCGCCCGCAGGGCGGAGAGCAAATCGGCCGGGTACGTCACGGCTGCCCGGTCGACGACGGTGATTCGCAGAAGCACCGTATCGCCGGTTTTGGTGCCGGTCTCTTTTCGAACCTTGGCTCTGATACGGATGTAATGCTGACCGCCCCCGACGGGGAAGAGGCTTACGTTGAACGGCGCGGAGTCGTTCAGACACGCAATGACCGCGACAGGGCCGTGTGTCCCGAGCGCTTCGGTAATCCTCGCCGGGACGGGAACGGCGCAATAGTCCATTCCCTCCGCCCAGTTCTCGAGCGTCGCTTCGAACGAGAGCTGCTTGCCTGCGCTTGCGTCTTTCACCGATGATTCATCGCCTCGAGCCCCCCGGCTTTGCCCTTTCCACGGCGTCGTCCTGGTCTAAGGTACCGATCGTCCCGTGGTCGCGACCGTCTTGTTGCGCACGACGATCAGCTGCGCAATCATCGCCGCATCGAGCGCGAAGTAGAACGTCAGGACCAAGGGATTTGGCAGTCCGTCCTTCGGATAGTTGCCGTCGAGAATCGCCTCGACAGTGACATTCCTGTGCCGTTCGTCGACGAACGTCACGTCCATGGTGACGCGGTCGCCGACGAACTCTTTGGCAATGAATGTGGCGATCGCGTCCTTGCCCCAAAACTCGCGAGCGAAGTCGTTCACCAGCGCATCGTCCGCAAACGCCGCGGTGGCGGCCTGCGCGTCGAAGGCGTTGATCGCGCGCACGAATGCGTCGACGGTCGGGGGCAGCGCGGGCCGCGCGTGTGCAATGTGGTCGGTTGTCATCGTGTGTCGTCCCTCTTCGCGTTACGTGAGACCGGCTGTCCGGAAGACCGGCCAGCCGATTTCGGTGATCAGTTCGCTCGCATCCGCAGCTTCCGCGGCGCTCACCAGATAATTTTCGCGGATCGGGCCTTCCACGCCGAGCGCGCGTTCCGCGACGTAGGTGCCGAGCGCGCCATACGTCCGATCGGCGCCGTGCAGCGACCCGTGGTGCACGGTGATCGCCAGCTCGGCGGATGGGATTTGGGCCGTTCGCACGCGTCCTCGCCGCTCGAGCGGCTGCGTGAGCGGGACGAAAAGCGTCACGTCGCCGACTTCTTCGCTGAACAGCTCGGTGGGAAAGATGCCGCCGCGCGGCCCGGCGGGCGTCAGTCCTTCCCCACGAACGGCGACGTCGAGTTCGGCGAACGCTTCGTCGAACCAACGCTCGATCGTGGCGAGCTCGACCCGTTCACGGATGGCGGCCGCGAGCATCGGCGGCACGCTGCGAAACTCGACCGCGATCGCCGCCGGGGCGGGTGCGAGCAGCTCGCGCAGTGAGGCGACGGACTGCTGGGTTTGTTCGAGCTGCGACTCCATGCGGCGCAGGTGCTCGACGATGACCTCGTTGCGCGTGGCGAGGTCCGGCGCATCGATGATCGTTCGTATCTGCTCGACCGGCATGCCGAGCGCGCGGAAACGCCGGATCACTTGTGCCGTCGGCACCTGATCCACGCCGTAGAACCGATAACCGGTATGCGGATCGACGTCGAGCGGGGCGAGCAGCCCGAGCTCATGATAGTGCCGCAGGGCCTTGATGCTCAGGTACGTCATCCGCGAGAAGTCGCCGATCGTCAGCCGGGTCTCCATGAACCCATCCTGCACCCTCCCCATACCGGAGAGTCAAGCACGAAAAAGCGGTGACCTGCTTTCGCAAGCCACCGCCCTTCGTGCCTCGAATCGAAGCGGACTACCTCACGGGTAGAACTTGCCAGTGCCCTTCCAGGCGGGAGACCGCATCGTACTCGTTGCGAGCCCGAGGCCATTCCAGAAGGGGCACTTGTGTTCGAGATTCACGTCGACACCCGTCTGGATGGTCGGCGCGAGCTGCAAGGCGGTCGTTGGTGTGGTATAGACCGGCCAGTTCGGCAGACTGTTGCCGTTGGGATTTCCGGTGCGCACGAAGTTGGTCCAGTACTGCTGCATCGCGGTCGCAATCGGCTGCGACGCCGGTAAGAGCGGAGCGCCACCGAAGTCCAACGCGGGCCAGAGGTAGACGAGTTCGCTCCCGTGGTCGGGACCGCGCGGCAGGCCGGGTTCGATCGCCGGAGCATTGGGATCGTCGAATTCGTACGCGTACACCGGCGCCCCGCCTGCGGCCGCCTGCACGTTCCAACTCGTCACGTCTTCACACAGCGTGAGGACTTGCAGGGGAACGTTGTAGTCGGTCATCACCTGCGAGACTGCGGTGAAACCGTCGGGGTAGCTCGTGAGCGGATATTCGACGGCGATCGCGTCTGCGAACTCGGACGAGCCGTACAGCACGCCGAGATCGTTCGTGTATTGCGTTTCCGTGATCGCTTGACCCGGGAAGAGCGCCGTCGGTAAAGCGACGTTGAAGCCTTCGAGGAACGTCGCGAGTTCGAGTTCGTTCCCGCCTTCGAGCAACGGGATTTTCCCCAGTTGCGTGCGCGGTTGCGAGGTGATGTCGGCACCGATGGTCGGCCCGATCTTGAAGGCCGGCACCGTTGCTTGCACGGCGAGGACTTTCGCGACCGTGTTCGAGGGGTTCTGCAGACAGGCGACGATCTGCGTATTCGAGCCGGTGCATCCCAGTCCCGACGTCACCAGCGGACCGACCTCCGTCTCCGCGAGGGAAACCGGATTCGTCGGCGCAGCCGGTGGGCCGCTCTCGAGAATCGCACGCACGAAGAGTCCGTTTGCCTTCGGCACGGCGAGGAGTTGCGCCACGCTGATCGCGCCGGCAGATTCACCTGCCACCGTGACGTTGTTGGGATTTCCGCCGAACTGGGCGATGTTGCGCTGGACCCAGGCAAGCGCGGCGACCTGGTCTTCGATGCCGTAGTTCCCGGTGTTGCCCGTGCCGTTGTCGAGCGCGCTGGCACCAAGCCAGCCCAAGAGGCCCAAACGATAATTGATGGTCACCACGACGATGTTGCCGACGGTCACCAGCTGTGTCGGATCGTACTCGACGCCCGCGCCACCCGTGAACGAACCGCCGTGGATCCACACCATGACCGGCAATCCGCGTCCGGCGGGGAATGGCGTCGTGACGTTGAGGTTGAGGCAATCCTCACTCTGGATGAGTGGGGCGGTCGATCCCGGCTGCGGGCAGATGTTCCCGGGCGCGGTCGCGTTGAGCGTTCCCGTGAACTTCGCGTGCAGGGCCGGTGGCGCGAACCGCAGCGAGCCGACCGGCGGCGCCGCGTACGGAATCGCGTAGAATTTGCGCACGCCGGCTCCGGTGGTGCCCTGGACGTAGCCCTTGTCCGTCGCGATTATCAACGAATTGCCGGCAGCGGCCGGCATCGGGCCGCCCGTGGTGGCGCCGCAGCTCGCCAAGAGAAGGCCAGCGGCCGTAAGCAAACTCGCGGCGCGGAGTGTTGTCAAAATATTGCTCACCATCGCTCATTTCGAGAAAGAATATTGTTGCTTATATAGCCGTGAGGCTCGCCGGCTCCTTGTCCCGGCTGGGAATGTCAAAATGGGCTCAGTTGCTCATGAACGTTACGGCGAACCGAGCAGGCGCTTGCTAGCCGGGTGACGGCAGCGCCGGCTCTTCCTCGCGAAGTCGGTAGCCGATGCCGGACACGGTTTCGATGACGGACGCGCGCTCGGCGAGCTTCTTGCGCAACGAGCGCACGACCACATCGACGACGTTGCTGGCGACGTCGGCGTCGTCGCCCCACACGTCGGCGAGGAGCTTGTCGCGATGGACGACCTCGCCAGTGCGCTCGACGAGGTAGTGCAAGGTATCGAACTCTCGCCGCGTCAGCGGTGCGCGCCGTGAGCCGATCAGCAAGGCACGGGAACCGACATCGAGGAGCGAGTTCGTCGCGATGCCGAGTTCGGCAGCGACGAGTCGCGCGAGCCAACCGTCGACCGAGCCCGGACCGAAGTCGAGCATCGCGGTGGCGTAGCGCTCCTCGGCGATCGTCGCCGCGCAATCGTCGAGGACGACGAAGCCCAGCTCGGTGGCGGCGGCGGCATACGGAGCGAGGTCGCGCAACGCGAGGTAGACGCGCCGCAGGTGTGGACGATACGCCATGTAGGCGCGCTTGATGTCGAGCCAGCACGCGGCCTGGACGGCGCACGGTGCTTCGCCGTCGGCCAGCGAGAGCCACCGCCGCAGGAACAGGATTCGTTCGCCGGGTGCGACCGGATTCGCCGCCATGTGAGCAGCCCATTGGGCCAGCACCGGGTCGTCCTCCGTCAGCATCGTCTCCAGGCGCGCGGCGTCGAACATCACGTAGTAGCCGACGACGTCACCGTTGTGCTCGCGTGCGACACTGAAGGCGTCGGCTCCATGCTTCCACCATGCGGCGATCGTCCGTGCGACGGAGGGACCGTCGTGACGCTCGGTCATGGCGAGGATCGCGCCCTGGTCGGACGCGCGGGCGGGCTCGAACACGTGCCGTTGCGCACCGGACGGAAAGAAGGCCTCACGCACGACGGTATTCTCGAGGAGGTAGAGCAGATCGGCGGTGCATCGCCACAACTCGGACGCGGGTGCCGTGCGCAGCTCGCGCGTCAAACGGCTCCAACAGGCACGGCGAAGCGCGAGATACCGCGGCGGATCCGCGGAGCGCAACTCGCGCGCGATCGCGTCGCGTACCGTATCGTGCAGCTTGAGGCCGTCACGGGAGAGCCGCATGAGCGGCAACGCGCGCAGCCGCTCGTAGGCATCGCTCGGCGCGACATCCGGCAGCATCGCGCCGAGCAGCGGTACGGTGACGGAGCGGACGAGCGCCGCCGCTTCGACCGCACGACGCGTGATCGGGTCCCGGATCTCGGCCAGATGCCGACGTGCCAGTTCATCGATGATACGGTGAAAGGCGACCTCTTCGAGTGCGGGGTCATCGACGTTCTGCAACGTGATCGCCGCAAGCGTCAAGGCGAGCGGGTGACCGCGCGCGACGCGATTGACGCGGATCGCCTGCGCGGGTTCGATGCCGGCAGCCGTCAGCAACGCCACCGCGTCGCCGTCGGCGAGGGGCGTGAGTTCGAGGTTCCGGAATGCGCCGCGCCAGGGCATCTGCAGCCAGGCCGAGAGGGGAGGATCGCGGCCGCTGAAGACGACGTGCACGTTCAACGGCAAGCTGGGCACGAGCGTACGGCGCAGCCACGTGTCGAGCAACCGCAGCGCATCGATGTCGTCGAGCACCAGCACGACATTCCCGAGCGCGCCGAGCCGCTGCGAGGCGTCCTCGCAGGAGGCGATCTCGCCCCCCGCGACGCGGCTGAGCTCCTGATAGAAGCCACGCTCCGTCGGTTCGACCACTCGGCAGTCGATGCGCACGACGGTCGCGCCGCTCGCGCGGCTGCGTCGCGAAAACGCGTCGAGCAGACCCGACTTGCCGATGCCGCCGATGCCGGTGATGAAACAGATCGACGGCACCGCCGCCGTCGTCAGGCGGTCGAGGAACGCCAGCTCCTCGTCACGCCCGACGAACGGAAGATCGTCGCGACGACCTTCGGTTGCGATCACCCGACGCCGGCGGGAGTCTTCCCGGCAGCGAGCGTCTTGACGGCCTCGGTCGTCAGCGGCTGTCCGCCGATTCCCCAGTCACCGCTCTCGATTTCGTCGACCTTCACCCATGTCACGCCGCGCATGTTCTCGCCCTCGATCGAGACCATCGCGTCGGTCAACCGGGTGATCATCTGCGTCTTTTGTTCGGGCGAGAACACGCCCTTGATCACGCTTACCTGAATGAGCGGCATCGGACCCTCCTCTGTGCGAACGCCCGCCAAGACGCCGGACGCACCCTGAGCATATCCGCTTGCATCGCCGGCGTCATGATGGAGTTATGATACAGCCGGCGGGACCTTCGTTGAAGAGTACCTCGAATGCGCCGAAACAGTGGATATGATGTGTCGTCTCGTGGCATGCGCCATGGCCCTCGTCCTCGCGTCCGCAGGGCCCGCCCTCGCCGCCGAGCTGGCAATGCCGGCCCCCGGTGCGCCGGTTCAGCTGCAAAGCTGCGGTGCCTCGACGCACGTGAGCGCGCTGGGCGTGACCGACGTCGAGCTGGATGTGTGGTTTCAGGTCCAGGGCGCCGAGGCGGCCGACTGGGTCGAATTCTACCTCCTCCGCTCATCCGGTCCGACGGCGGAGGTCGTCTGGCACGACGCCGGGACCTTCTCGCCGGGCGTCCAGATCCATCAGACGTACTACCAGAAAGTGCCGCGGGTCGACAGCTTCGGCGGCGCCTCGTGCTTCCTGACGGCCGCGCACTTTCCGAGCGGACGCGAGTGGCACCGCTTCGGCATGTTTGCGGCGGCCGACCGTCCTGCGCTTGCCGCAGACTACAGCCTTCCCGGTCAGCTGAACCCGCCGGCACTCGCCGTCGGCGCAGACGGAACGGTCTGGCTCGCCGACGCGAGCGGCAACCGGTTCGTGAAGATCGACCCGCACTCGGGCAACATGATCGGCCAAGTGCCGGTCCCGACGCCGGGCGCCGGTGCCCGCAACCTGATCGTCGCACCCGACGGCGCCCTCTGGTTTACCGAGACGAACACGGCGAAGGTGGGACGGATCGACGCGACCGGCGCCGTGCAGGAGCTGCCGATTCCGTGCAGCGGCTGCCATCCAACCGCGCTCGCCGCCGGTGCCGACGGGCGAATCTGGTTCGCACAGGGCGATGATGACGCTGCCGCCGGCGTCGGCGTCGTCGCGAACGGCACCGTCTCCGAGATCCCGCTCGCAGCAGCGCTCGGCCATGCTGTCGGCGTCGCTCCCGCCAAAGACGGCAGCGCCTGGGTCGCCGAGAGCGGTGCGCAGCTCGTGCACCTCGGACCCGACGGCAAGCTGATCGTGAAGCTATCGCTCACGACGCGCGTCCCGATCCCGAACGCGCCGCCGCCGCCGACCATCGAGTGGATCGGACTCGATCCCGCCGGCGTACCGTGGTTCGCCGGGCGACGCGGCCCGCAGCTCGACGTCGGCTACGTCACCCTGCACGCGGACGGCCAGTCCACGATTCAGGACACCGCGTGGGCGATACACGCTGTCCGCACGATGCAGGGGACGTTCGACGGGCACGGCGTGCTGTGGCTCGCCGACACCGGCGGGACCGCGATCATCCGCGTCGTCGACAAAGCCGTCACCTTCTACAACGTCGGCACCGCACAGAACGGCTTCCCCGCATCTCCGTCGATCGCAACCGCGCCGGACGGCAGCCTTGCCTCGCAGTCGGATCGTCTGCTCCATCTCGTTCCGCACTGATCGCGGCGGCGCGCCGTACCACCACGTTCCTCCGGGCGCCTTACTGTTATCGTCTTCGATTTCGGATAGCTCGTGCGCTCGGCGAAGCTATGTGCTTCGAGCAACGATCATCTCGGCAGAAAACTTTGGAGGCTTCCCCCTCGCCATAAACTCGACCACCTGCTGAGCTAGGACGTCTGGCCCCATTTCCGGTTTGAGCGTGAAGCTCATCGGTGTGCGGCCGTCGCCGAAGACGACGTGTCCGTTCGTATCGCCAGGTCGAGAGCCAGCAACACTTGAGAATGAAACAGTGCGCGTGGTGAGGCCATCTTTTCGATACTTCGCCAACTCTCCAGGTTCGAGAAGGTGCTGGTACCGCGGCGGATAGTCGAAAGTTATCGTCGTTGGCGGCCTCATCTCATCCATCGTACAGACCCGCCCGATCCCGGTGCGAATCAGTCTCTCGACCGCTCTCACCCGGGCCGTGACCACGAATTGATGAGCATCCATCAGTAGCATTGGACCGAGTTGGTATAGTGGTTGACGAAGCACTGCTGCTGGTAACCGTTCCAGCCGTACGTGGTGATCGTATTCGCGGCCCGGT
>JBEKAU010000019.1:0-12022 GCA_050015755.1 Vulcanimicrobiaceae bacterium
CCGGCGGCGCCGTTCGCCAGCGCCGCGGCGATCGTCGAGGTGGCGCGCAGCACGTCGAAGACGACGACGTGCGCCCCGCGGATCGCCTCCGGAGGCCAGGGCGGTGCGAGGAGGACCTCGATCGAGCGGCGCATCCGGCGCTACTGCGCTTCATGAGCCACAACGTCCTGGACCTCGTCGTCGAAGCGATCCCACACCTGCGCGGCGGCCTCGGCCCCGAGTCGGCGGGCTTCACCGCGCGCTTGCTCTACGAGAACCTGAGTCTGGACGCATGCGCGGTCGTCGACGTCGAACACGTGCTCGCCTACGTGGGCGTCGGCGAAGATCACCATCTGGTCGGCGGTCCGTCGCTCACCGGCCTGACACACCGCGCGCTCTCGAGCGGCCAGGTCATCACCGCGCGCGCGAGAGAAGAGATCGGCTGCCCGCAGCCGAGTTGTCCGCTGACCTCGGTGACGATCGCGCCGTTCGTCGTGCGCGGCACGGTCGTCGGCGCGCTCAAGCTCTACCGCGCCGGAACGCCGATCGAAGCCGACGACGAGCGGGTCGCGGTCGGTCTTGCGCGGGTGTTCTCGGTCTCGCTCGAGGCAGCGGAGCTCGATGCCCGCGAAGCGCTCGTCACCAAGGCCGAGCTCGACGCGCTGCGCGCGCGCGTCTCGCCGCACTTCCTGTTCAACACGCTCACGACGATCGCGGCCCTGACGCGCACCGATCCCGATCGCGCACACGACCTGGTCGTGGACTTCGCGGCCTACTTCCGCGACTCGCTCGCGCCGCACAGCGAGTTCGTCTCACTCGACGAAGAGCTCGAGCACGTCGAGCAATACCTGCGCTTCGAGCACGCGCGCTTCGCCGGACTGCACGTCGCGTTCGAGGTCGATCCGCGCGCGCGGGTCGCGCCGGTGCCGGTGCTCTCGGTGCAGCCGCTGGTCGAGAACGCGATCGGCCACGGGATCGCGCCCAAGGGCGGCCGCGGAACCGTACGCATCGGCGCGCGGCCGGCCGGCGAGGGGACGGAGATCGTGGTGAGCGACGACGGCGTCGGCTTCTCGCCGGGCAACGTGACGCCGCAAGGCAACGGGATCGGGATGGACAACGTCAACCAGCGGCTGACGAAACTGTTCGGCCCCGCCAGCGGGCTGCGCGTCTCGAGCACGCCGGGCGAAGGCACCACCGTCCGGTTTTTCGTGCCGGCCTCGTGGCCCGCGGCGGCGCGCTGAACGTGCGCGCATTGGTCGTCGACGACGAGCCGCTGGTCCGCAGCGAACTGGTCTATACCTTGGGGAAGGTGGCCGAAGACGCCGAGATCTCGGAGGCCGGCGACGCCGTCGAAGCGCTCGCCGCGCTGGCCGCGGCACCGTACGACGTCGTCTTCCTCGACATCGACTTACCGGGGCTGAGCGGCCTGGACGCGACCAAGGTCATCAACGCGATGCCGCTCGCGCCGCAAGTCGTGTTCGTGACCGCGCACGACACGTACGCCGTCGACGCGTTCGAGCTCGCCGCCGCCGACTACGTCGTCAAGCCGGTCTCGCAGGAACGGTTGGCGCGCACGCTCGAGCGGTTGCGCACCCTGCGCGGCGCCGTGCAGCCGGCGGGTACGGCGCTGACCCGCGTCGCGCTCGAAGACGGCGAACGCACGCGTCTGGTGAAGCTGGCCGACATCCGCTACGTGCAGGCCAACGGCCACGTCGTCACCGCGCGGATCTTCGAAGGCGACCTGCGTTGGAAGGGCGCGCTCACCGACGCCGCCGCGCGTCTGGAGCCGGCCGGCTTCCTGCGCGTCCACCGCGCGTATTTGGTCAACCCCGACCGGGTGGTCGAAGTCGAGCCCTATTTCGGCGGCACGTACTTATTGCGCGTCGACGACAAGCAGCGCAGCGAAGTCCCCGTCTCACGCGGCTTCCTGCCCGCGGTGAGAAAGGCGCTCGGCCTCTAGATCAATCCAGTGCTTGGACTTGGTTGGTCGAGAAGACGCGGAAGCGCGAGTCGAACGAGTGCGCTTCTTGGTGTTTGGTGATGCGGCTGTGGATCAGCACGTCACGTGCGATACGGCCGTTGCCGAGGTCGCGCGGAGCGCTCGTCTCGACGCGAATCAGGGGCGCCTGGCCGGTCGCCGGCGGCTGGAGCCGGCCTTGGCGGACCAAATACTTCACGATGTCGCTCTGGACGGACATCGGCAGCGAACGGAAGTCGTCGTCGACGGTCGGTGCGAACTCGACGGACTTCGGCTCGGGCTTGTTCTCGACGTAGCGGACGACGGCGTCCCAATCGTCGGCGGCGATCGCCATGAAGCTGCAGAAGTAGCGGTGGACGATCCGGTCCGGCGCCTTCATGGCCTCGGACCGATCGACGCGCACGCGCGTCGCGATCTTGCGCGCCCGGACGGCGAGCGTCATCTGCAGCTCGGGTTCGCCGAGCAGGACCGGCGAGACGAAGGCCAGGCCCTCGCGGGCGATTGCCATGCCCATCACGGCGACGGATTTGCCGCCGCTCATCGCCAGCGCTTGGAACTTGCCTTGGCGCGCGCCAGCCGCCCCGTTTTCGAACCACAGGGTATCGCGCTTGCCGAAGAGCTGATCGAAAAGCTGCACTGCGCCCATCCTACACCTGATATCGGCAAAGAACCCCCCGCGTGAGCGCGTCGTGACCGGACTTTGACACAGTGTGACGAGGAACGGGCGCTCGTTAGGTTGACATCGGTCGCTCCGTCCGTGGGGGGACGGGAACGACCGACGTCAAGGGCTCTCCAGCTAGGTATCGGCGCAGGTTCGTCTCGATGAGAGCGAGCGCCCGCCGAGCCGGCACGTCGGCGCCGTATCCCGCCACGTGGGGCGTGATCAGCGCGTTCGGTGCCGACCACAGGGGATCGTCGGGCGGCAACGGCTCGGGATCGGTCACGTCCAGGCCGGCGCCGGCCAAGCGCCCCTCCTGCAGCGCCTGCACCAGCGCGGCCTGATCGACGACCGGGCCGCGCGCGATGTTGACCAGGACCGCCCGTGCCGGTAATGCGCCCAGCGCGCGGATACCGATGAGGCCGCGCGTCTCCGGCGTGAGCGGGCAGGCCAGCACGACGGCGTCGCAGCGCGGCAAGAGGTCGGCCAGCCGCATGACCGCTACGCTCTCGTCGGCGAGCGGGTCGGGCGAGCCGCTGCGGGTGACCGCGACGACGTGCGCGCCGAGCGCGCGCAGCCGCACCGCCACCGCCCGGCCGATGTTGCCGAAGCCCACCACCGCGACGGTCGCTTCGTTCAGGGTTCCGATGCGCCCGGCATGGCCGGCGTCCCAGCGGTGTTCGGTCCCCGACCGGACCGCCTCGGGGATCCGCCGGAGGAGTGCGAGCAGCAGCGCGACGGCGTGCTCAGCGACGGTCGGGGCGTAGGCGTCGCCGACGTTGGCGATGGTCACCCCGCTCGCGGCCCCGTGTTCCTGGACTTGGTCGTAGCCCATGGTGACGAGCTGCAGCCAGCCCAGCCGCGGCGTGTACTGTTCGAGCACCGGGACCAGCGCCGCGTCGTAGTACGTCGGCCACAGCCAGACGGCGTCGGCATTGGCGGCCTCGCGGTGGAGGGCGACGGCGTCCTCGACGACCGCGAGCTCGACCCCATGGGCCTCCGCGAGCGCGCTGAGCTGAGGGCGCAGGACCGGCGAGCGGAAGACGACGCGCATCGGCTGGCCCTTTCGCCGCGCGGCGTGGCCTGCATTTCAGGTCGCGATTCGGCCGTTTCGCGCAGCGGGCCGGGACGGGGGCGGCCTGCGACGGTAGCGTGGGGGCGTGGCTGAACGACCGATCCTCGTCGCCGTCAGCGGCGACGTCCCCGACCAGATTCGCGCCTTCGCGGCGGATCTCACCGCCGAGCTGCGCGGCCAAACCGTCCGCGTGCTGCACGGCACCGGGCCGCTCGCCTCGCGCGCGCTGCGGGCAAAGTTCGACATGAGCGTGTGGCTCGAGGGCGATCTCGTCGCTGGCGACGCGCGCCACGCCGACTACCGGGTGCGGTACGACGGCGGCGTGTGGATCGTCGCGCGCGACGGGACGGTGGTCGGTGCGCGCGACGCGGTGCGGTTCGTCGCCGATCGAGCCCGGGCGCTGCGCGCCCAGAACGGAGTGGCAGCGTGATGGAGCGGATGACGGATCGGGTCGCCACGGTTGCGGCGGCCATGGTGAGCGGCGGGCGAGGCCTGGTCGCGTTCGACGCCGCCGACACCCAGAGCGCCGGCTGGGAGCGGTACGTGGGTGGTGCGCTCCTCTCCGACGAGTCGATCCGCAGCACCGGCGTGCGCGGGGGCGTCGTCGGGGCGTTGCGATCGCGCGGTATCGTTCCGGGCGTCGCGCTGGGTGGCGGCACGACCGTCGTGCCGGGCACGAGCGGTGAGCTGCTCACCGAAGGGCTCGACGGCGCGCGTCGGCGGCTGACCGAGTACGCGCTGCTCGGCGCCGGTTTCGCGACCTGGCGCGCGACCTTCCGCGCGGAACCCTCCGACGCCGCGATCGACGCAAACGCGGAAGCGCTCGCGCGCTTCGCCGCGTTCGCGCAAGAGAGCGGGATGGTGCCCGTCGTCGAGCTCGACCTTCGCAACGAGGGCGCGCACACGATTGGTGCCGCGGCGCTGGGTGCGCAGCGCGTGCTGCGACGCAGCGTCGATGCGCTCGCGCGCGCCGGTGTGGCGTTCGACGGGCTCGTGCTCGCACCCACGATGGCGCTGGCCGGCGATATGAGCCCGCTCGCCGATGTCGGCGACGTCGTCACGTCGACGTTGCGCGTGCTGGGCGCGACCGTGCCGGTCGCGGTCGCCGGGATCGCGTTTCTGATCGACGCGCAGCCGCGCATCCATGCCGCGCAGCGTCTGTGCGCGCTCAACCGTGCGATGCCGCGCCGACGGCCGTGGCCGCTCACCTTCACCGCGCGCCGGCTGTTGCTGCACCGCGCGTATTGTCTGAGCGCCGCCGCGTGCGGCGCGTACACGGCGAAACTCGAGGACCCGCGCACGCTGCCGCTCGCCGCCTAACGACGCGCGCCGCGCCGCAGGGGGACGGGCGGCGCCTGCGAAGCCCCCCCGGAATGTCCTTTGCCCAGCGGCTCTTTGCCACCAGCTCCATCGAGAAGCTGCGCGAACAGAGCAAGAACAAGACGCTTCGGCGCGTCCTGACCGCGAAAGATTTGGTGTCGATCGGTCTGGGCACGATGATCGGCGGCGGAATTTTCACCACCGTCGGGACCGGCGTCCAAGGCGCCGGTCCCGCCGTGTTGGTCTCGTACCTGCTCGCCGGACTGACCTCGTTCTTCGCGGCGCTGTGCTACGCCGAGCTCGGTGCGATGGTGCCGGTCGCCGGCAGCGCATATACGTTCGCGTACGCGACGATGGGCAAGCTGTTCGCCTGGATCATCGGCTTCGCGCTGATCTTCGAATACGGCATCAGCGCGGCGCCGGTGGCGCAACAGTTCTCGGCGGCGATCCAGGAGATCCTCAAGGATGTCGGCCTCGTGCTGCCGGGTTGGGCGCAGACGTCCAACTTGGTGATCAACGGCCCATGGTGGATCCCGACGAGCTACGATCTCGCGCATTCGCAGTGCGATCTGGTGGGCGCGGTGTTCGTGCTCGCGCTGAGCGCACTGCTCGCCGTCGGCATCCGCGAATCGGCCGGCGCCAACAACATCTTCGTGGTGCTGAAGATCGCGGCGCTGCTGGTCTTCATCGTAGCCGGCGCGTTCCTCTTCCACGCGGTGAATTTGCATGACTTCGCGCCGCGGGGCTGGGGCAAGCTGGTCCCCTTCGGCGGCGCGGTCGAAGCCTCGCAGCCATACGGGATCATCCCGATCGCGGCGCTGGTGTTCTTCAGTTACATCGGCTTCGACACCGCCACGACGACGGCGGAAGAGTGCAAGAACCCCCAGCGCGACATCCCGTTGGGCGTGATCGGCGCGCTCGCGATCGGGACCGTGATCTACGCGCTGACCGCGATCGTCCTGGTCGGTGCGGTGCCGTGGATGCACGTGCCGGCGAAGGACCCGCTCGTCTACGCGCTCGCGCCGCTGCACCAGCCGATCCTCAAGTGGGTCATCACGATCGGCATCCTGGCCGGCACGACGAGCGTCGCGCTGGCTTCGCTGCTCGGGCAAAGTCGCATCTTCTACGTGATGGCGCGCGACAAGATGCTTCCGCCGATCGTCGCGCACGTGCACCCGCGCTTCAAGACGCCGGTCACCACGACGGTGATTACCGGGATCGCGGTCGCGGCCCTCACGCTCATCGTCCCGCTCAACGAGCTGCTGAACCTGGTGAACATCGGTACGCTGATCGCGTTCTCCGTCGTGTGCGCCGGCGTGCTGTATCTGCGCGCGCGCAAGCCGGACATCCCGCGCACGTTCCGCGTCCCCTTCGTCCCGCTCTTCCCGATTCTCGGGATCGTGTTCTCGATGTTCCTGGCCGTGTTCGGCCTTTCGCGCACGACGTGGATCTGGTTCCTCATCGCGCTGGTCGTCGGGCTGGTCTTTTTCTTCAGCTACGGCTTCTGGAAGTCGAACCCGGAGCAGATCGAAGCCGTCGTCGAGCCGGAGGGGCTCGAGGAGCACGCGTAGCAGTTCCGCGCATGAACCCCAGCACCGCGGCGGCGACGCCGGTCGTCCGCACGCGGATCTCCGCGGCTGCGCTGAACATGATCGTCGTGCTCGGAGCGGCCCAAGCGATCGCGTACATCGACCGCGTGAACCTCTCGGCCGTCACGCCGGTGCTGATTCGCACCTATCACTACACCCCCGCGGCGGTCGGGCTGCTGATCTCGATCTTCAACGGCGCGTACACGCTGGCGTTCCTGCCGGCCGGTCCGTTCGTCGACCGGGTGCGTGGCCGGATCGGCTACCAGGTGGGTGTCACGTTGTGGTCGGTGTCGACGATTCTATGCGGCGTCACGACCGCGTTCACGTCGCTGGCGATCTTTCGCGGTCTGGTCGGCGTGGGTGAAGCGCCGCTGATACCGGCGGGACAGCTGATCATCTCGGAGACGGTCCCGCGTCAGTCGCGGGCCGCCGCGATCGGTGCGTTCTTCGCCGGCAACAAGGTCGGGCTGGCGGTCGGAATCCCCCTCGCCGCATGGGCGTTCCACGCGCTCGGCCTGGCGTGGATGTTCTACCTGACCGGTATCCTCGGCATCCTCTGGCTGGTCTGGTTCTCGCTCTCGTACCGTCAGACGCCGCCGGCGCCGGCGCAACCCGCGCGCGGCGGCGTGACCTGGGCGACGCTGCTGCGCTCGCGCCAAGTGTGGGGGATCATGCTCGGCCAGGCGTGCTATTTGTTCGTCTACTACCTCTACGCGTCGTGGCTGCCGGAGTATCTCGTGCGCCAGCGCCATTTCACGGTGCTGCACAGTGGCTACTTTGCGGTGATCCCGTTCGGCCTGGGGTTTCTGGCGACGATCGCCGGCGGTTGGGCCAGCGATCGGCTCATCGCGAAGGGAGTACGCGTGACGCTCTCGCGCAAGCTGTTCGCGTGCGGCGGGCTCGTGCTGGTGACCGTATTCACGTTGCTCACCAGTTACGCGACGACGACCGCGGTCGCGGTCGTCAGCATCACGGTCGCGGTGCTGAGCTTCAGCCTCGCCACCGGAGCGATCCAGTCGATGGCGGTCGACATCTGCCCCAAACACCTCGTCTCATCGATCGTCTCGCTGCAGATGTTCGGCGGCAATGTCGGCGGGACGCTGGCCGGGATCATCCCCGGCGTCCTGATCACGCGCACCGGCAACTTCGAGGCAGTCATGCTGCTGACCGCGGCGATCGCGCTCGCGGGTTGCGTCTTCTACGCGCTCTTGGCCGGCAATCTCGATCGTGAGATGACCGCCCCAGCGTAGCTGCTCCGGGACTCCGGCGTCAGCGCGGTTCGGGGGTGCTCGAGAAGAGGAAGTCGATGGCTTCCTCACGCCGGCGGTAGACGCCGATGCGCTCGCCGATGTTCGCGAGCGCGAAGATGCGCGGGACGCTGCCGTACTCGGCGATCAGGATCGCGACCGGTCCGCGCCGGCGGCGTTTGAAGAGGAGCAGTTCGGAGAGAAAGGTGGAGTCGACGCTCGTGGCTTCGGTCAGGTCGACCAGAACGGGTGCGGTAGGCGCCAGCTTCGTGAAAGAATCCCGAAATTCGGGATACCGTGAGATGTCGAGTTCTCCGGCGAAGGAGAGCACCTGGAAGTCTTCGTGCACGTCGCTCCGAGCATCAAGGGACAGTAAAGATCGGTACGCTTACGTACCGTTCTGTCTTCCCACCGGAGCGCCCCTGCGGCAGCAACCGTGCGAATTTTCTCAGAAAACTCCGAAAAGCGCTCGCTAGGACGCGCGTAATCGTGAATTTAGCCACAGGTCGGGCCGAGTTTGGTCGGGTATCGCCCAAACCAAGCGGGCACCGTTGCGGTGCTTGCTTCCCGGTGGCGCATTCGTACGCTGCGAGACGCCACCAGAAGCGTTGCCCGTGCACGATCGGAACGACCCGCCTCTGAAGGGGTCCCATCTCCGCGTCGAGATCGACCGACCGCGCGTCGTCGATGCCCTCGGGCGACTCGCCGGTGCGCCCGTGCACATCCTGTGTTCGCCGCACGGCGGCGGCAAGACGACCGCGCTGCTCCAATACGCCGCGCGGCACCCCGACATCGACGTCCTCACCTTGCCACCGCACGCGTCTCGCGCGCAGGTTGTGGCGTCGCTGACATCGCGCGCCGCAGCGCAGACGACGGTCATCGACCAGGCCGACGTTGCCTCGCCCGCGGGGCACGAAGCGCTGCTCGAGCGCATCGAGGTCGATTGGCCGCACGGCCGTCGCTTTCTGCTCGGCGTCACCTCGCGGACGGCGACGCGCATGCAACCGTTGCTCGCGCGCGGGATCGCGACGATGGCGGACGCCTCGGTCTTGTCGTTCGATTTCGCCGACATCGAAGAGCTCGCGCGCGTGCACGCCGTGACCGCCGATGCGATGGACATCGAGCAGCTCCGGTTCGACACCGACGGCTGGCCGCTCGCGGTCTCGTGGATCCTGCGCGACCTCGCTCGCGGCGGCCGCCCGCTCCGAGGGGCGTTCAATGAGTGGCGCGCGCGCAACGGCCACTTGCTGCTGGAGTGCGTCACGGTCCCCGACGAGCGCGCCGATTCGCCGGACGCGTTCGTCACGGCGCTCTGGTCCCTGGGCGAGGCGTCGTCACAACGTTCCCTCGATCGACTCGAGGCGTTGGGGTATCCGATCGTCCGCATGCGAACCGGGCTGCGCCCGTACCGGGTGCTCGTGCCGATCGCTACCGACCTTCGCGCCGACGTGGCACCCGAAGCGCACGGCCGCCGGCTGGTGCTCAACTTGTTCGGCCGCTTTTCGTGCCGGATCGCCGACGAACCCGTGACGTTCGTCCGACGTCGCGACCGAACCGTGCTGGCGTACGTCGCGCTGGCGCCCGGCGCCTCGGTCACGCGGGCCGAACTGCTGGCGACGTTTTGGCCCGAAGCCTCCCGAGCGGTCGCTTCGCAAGGCTTGCGAACGACGTTGTACCGACTGCGTCACGCCTTTGCAGATGCGGCCGGCTGCGATGCCGGCCGCTACCTCCGCATCGACGGGTCGGTCAGCCTCCATTTGGACTGGGCGTCGATCGACGCGCGCACGTTCCGGCGCTGCGTCGAGCAGGCTGTCACCGAGGACGCCGACGGGGATCGCGGCGCGGCGCGCGATCACTATCTGCAAGCGGAGCGGCTCTATACGAATTCGCTCCTCGCATCCGAGGGGGTCGAGCGCATGCTGCGGCCACAAGCGGTGGAGTACGAGGATTTGGCGGAGGACGTGCTCACGCACCTGGTCGATATCTGCGCGCGGGACGGTAATGCGAATCTCCGCGAGATGTTCGCTGCTCGCCGGGCTGCGCTGGACTACGACCGCCGGGAATCGCTGGTACCGGGCGCGGCGAGCTCGAGGCGATCGCCGATCATCACGTCGATCTGATCGAGCGCTCCGCCGCCCAGCTCGATGACCGCCTTGGCCTTGCGGCAGACCAGCGCGAAGCGATTCGGCTTCACGTTCCGTTCGATCTTGAGCACATGGCCCTCGCGATCGACGAACAACACGTCGATCGCGCAGCGCATGCCGATGGTGTGGATCGCATCGCACGACGTCAGCCAGACGCCTTCGTCGCGCTGCACGCTCGCGCGTGCGAGCAGGCCGATCGACCGGCGGAAGAACCCGCTCAGCCGGTCGATGCGGGTTGCGACGATCGCGCCGGTGGTGGCGTTGCGCAACACCGCCATGCTGCTTAGATCCACGAACCGAAACCGAGTGACGCGCCGATCGACGCTGCCAAGTACGGCCCAAAGGCGATCGGCTCTCGCCGTTGTCGTCGCGCAACGCTCAGCAGCACGACGACGAGCGAAGCGGCCCCGGCGGCGAGGGTGATCCCGGCCATCCCGATCAGGGCGCCGCCCAGCGCGGCCAGCTTGACGTCGCCCCAGCCCATGCCGCGACCTCGTGAAACGAGCGCCAGGGCAGCGAATGGGACGAATGCGAACCCCGCGCCGAGCAACGGCGACCACTCGTGCCGCAGTCCGGCGAGCGCCAGGGTGAGGGCCAACGGTCCGAGCGTGAAGAGATCCGGGATCATCCCCACGCGCACGTCGGTGGCCGCGCAGACGCTCAGCGAAAGCACGGCGAGGAGCAGGATCGCGGCGTCGACCGGCGAGGGGCCGTGCACGCCGACGGCGGTGCCGACGCACGCGGCCACGACGACGAAGACCCAGCCCGGCACGGCGAGCGGCGGCGGCCCATCGCTCGCGGGCATGAGGTCCGCGTACCAGCGCGCAGCGATGCGGTGTCCGAGCCAGCCCGCGGTGCCGAAGAGCGCGGCGCCCACGGCAGCCGAGAGGGCGACGATCAGCATCAGCGGTGCTCGACGAACTCGGCGATGACCGGCCCGAAGATCATCAGGTAGAGCGAGGGGATCATGAAGAGCGCCATCGGGATGATCATCTTGACCGGCAACTGCGCCGCCTTCTCTTCGGCACGCGTCCAGCGGCGGTCGCGCGATTCCCGCGCCAGCTCTCGCAAGACGTCGGCCAGGTCGGAACCGAGCCGTTCCGCTTGAACGATGGACGAGACCGTCATCGTCAAGGAGTTTTCGTTCAACCGGTCGGCGAGCGCGTCGAGCGCATCGCGACGCGAGCGGCCCAAACGGATCTCCGAGAGGGTCGCGGTGAGCTCCTCGTGCAGTGGGCCTTTGGTCACCTCGGTCGATTGGATCAACGCGGCGTTGAGCGCGAGTCCGGCCTGCACGGTCGTCGAGAGCAGGTCGAGGAACTCCGGCAGGTCACGCGCGACTGCCTCTTTGCGCGTCTTGATCGCACGCGAGAGCATGAAGCTCGGCGTGCGCCAACCGACCAGGGCGATGAGGACGCCGATGATCGCGCCCATGGTGACGTTGTGAAGGAAGACGATGAGAAGGAGGCCGAGACACAGGCCGATGCCGAGTGCGCCGATGCCGCGCAACGCAAAGGTCCCGGGTGTCACTTCGTACCAACCGGCCTCGTTGAGCTTGCTCTGCAGTGCGGAACGTCGCTCCGTGCTGACGATCTGATCGATGATGAGCTTACGCTGCGAGACCGATTGCTCGTCGACGCTCTCGAGCTTGCGGATCCGCGACTTGAGCAGATTCGTCCGCGGGAGCATCGAGAAGACGATCAAGAACATCGAGAGCGCTGCGAACAACGCGATGCCAAGCGGCAGGAATTGTGTCACGGGTCGATCTGCACGATCTTCATGATGGAGAAGATGGAGAGCGCGTCGAGCCCGAGCGCGATCCCCAAGAAGACCAAGCCCAGCGGGGTGAACAGCATCGCGTCGCGCATCGTCGGCTCGGCGACGATCAAGAAGCCGCCGAGCCCGATCGGCAAGAGACCCAGCAGCCAGCCCGTCGCACGTCCCTGTGCGGTGACCGCGTTGACCCGGCGCAGCAGCCGGCGGCGGTCGCGGATGGTGTCGGCCAGCCCGGCGAGGATGCCCGCCAGATTTC
>JBEKAU010000020.1:0-11835 GCA_050015755.1 Vulcanimicrobiaceae bacterium
TCGACCGTCGGCTACGTGCGCGACGGCAAGGTCGATCTCTCGCTTGCCGGCTGGATGACCGCGGGCGCGATCCCCGCCGGTGTGCTCGGCGTGGTGGCGGTCCACAAAGTCAACGGCGCGGGCTTCGACATCGCGTATGCGTGCGTGCTCGCGGCGATCGCGGTGCTGGTCGTGCGCCGCCGGTCGGTGGCCTCGCGGCCGGTCGGCGAGCGCACCTTCATGCACGACTGGCGCGTCGGGCTGCTGGCCGGGGTCGCGATCGGCTTCTTCTCCTCGCTGTTCGGGATCGGTGGCGGCATCGTCACGATCCCGTTGCTGCTGATCGCCGCGCGCATGCCCGCGCACATCGTCACCGCGACGAGCGCCTTCGTCATCGCCACCACGGCGCCGGTCGGCGTCATCGGGCACGCCGTCAGCGGCGACATCGATTGGCTTCTCACGGTTCCCCTCGTCGCCGGCGGCCTCGTCGGCGGCGCACTCGCCCCGCCGATCGCACGACGCGTCTCCTCACCCCGGCTCCTGACGATCCTCGCCGCCGCCCTCTTCGTCGCCGCCGCGGGCTTGATCATCCGCCATTTGGTATAATCCGGGACATGAAGAAGCCGCGCTCCGCGGTGACCGGGATCGCCCCGCAGTTTCTGGTCGACGACCTCGACCGAGCGGTCGCGTACTACCGCGACAAGCTGGGGTTCGAGCTCGATTTCACGTACGAGTCGTTCTATGCCAGTGTCAGCCGTGACGGCTGCGCGATCCACCTCAAGCACGGACACGTTCCAGCCGAAGAGCGCACACGGCGACGTGCGGACGAGCATCTCGACGCGTACGTGTCGGTCGAAGGCGTCGGCGTTTTGTTTGGGGAGTTGGAGACTCGCGGCGCGCACGTGATCCAGCCGCTCACACAACAGGCGTGGTCGTGTTTGGACTTCCTCGTTCAAGACGCCGACGGCTACATTCTCTGCTTCAGCGAGGTGTTGGAGGAGGCCGAATGAAGACGAAGACCAAGGCGACCACCGAGGCGATCTCCCCGTTCTTCATCGTCAGCGACGTCGAGCGATCGACGGCGTTCTATTGTGAGAAGCTCGGGTTCGCGACGACGTTCAAGGAGTCGGATCCGGATCCGTTCTTCGCCATCGTGCGCCGCGACGGGGCGCAGCTGTCGCGGACCGCGCGACGTCGCCGCAGGCTGAGCAACACCAACGGGTACTAGTCCCCGTCTCTCGACCGCGCCGCACATGCTTCTGCGGAATTGGCACGCGACAACGCTCGCATTTCATGACGAGTATCTTTTCGCCACATCGCGCGTTCTCGCTTCAATCAGATCGGAATCGGATCGGAAACGGATCAGACCTTTAATGTGCGTGAACCGAATGTCATGAGACAATAGACATGTAAGAAAACTACCCGCCCGTTGCAAGCCAAAAAGACGACGCGAAGGATTGACGATACATGGGGCGGTCAGCAGCAACAAGGAGCAAATGGCAATCGTGGACATCGACGTCGCGAACCTGACCGAAGAACGGGACATGTTCGAGGTCGTCTCCAAGCTGATGTTGCTGACGGAGTGATGGCCAGCGCAAATCGAGCCCGAGTACCCGTACGCGAGGAGAGCCGTCTAACGTGGAGGGATTGACTGAAGAGAAAGGTAAGCGTGGGCTAGCCACTACTGCCTCAGTACCACGATCCGAATCTGCAATGATTGGCGCGAGACGCCCTGTGTCTCCGCAGCTATTCGCCGCGAGTCTCATTAGCGTAGCGGTCATTGCCTGCTCGGGTAACGCCCGAGCAGGCAATGCCTCGAACACAGCGGTTCCTAGTGTACAAGAGCGCAGCCTGGGAGCAGGCATTGCATGCTTCATCGATGGGCGGCAGTTCGGACCAGTGAGCTTTGCGGTACGCGATGTTGGACGTCCTGGGGTGCCGCGTCTTCTGCCGAACGATTACGCCACGCTGCGCCAGATCGAGCAATATGTTCATTCGCGAGTGCTAAGGTTTACTTACGTTGAGACGCCGAAACCCGAATTCATCGTATATAATGCGAAGTTGGGACCTTGCACTACTATCATTCCGGGGTACGAGATTCTAAACAAGTCATGCAATGAGGCCTGGGCGCCGACCCAGGGGCTAGGAGCGGCGCCCGACTGTTTGAATCCTCGCCGTCCGTGGATGCCTAACGACCGCGGTGGTACCGGTTCAGCTCGTCTTTGGGTTGACGGTACCGCCTACTAGAAGTTCGACGTGACGACTATGGTGCCGGAGCGACGACCACCAATATGCCAGCAGCGCATGTGGCACTCGAACTGACGGGTAGCCCAGAGTTAGGCCACGGATAGGCGCAGAGGTGCGCTGATTTGGAGTTCGCGCACGAACTCCTCGGGGGTACGGTTTTGCAGAGATCGATGCGGCCGACTCGCGTTGTAGTCAAGCCGCCATTCTTCGATGATGGCCCGGGCTTCGGCCAGAGTCGAGAATTCGTGCTCATTCAGGCATTCGTCTCGGAGGCGGCCATTGAAGCTCTCGATGTACGCGTTTTGAGTTGGCTTGCCGGGCTGAATGAAGTGCAGCCGGACTCGGCGATCGCGAGCCCAGCAAAGCATCGCCAGACTTGTCAGCTCGGTCCCGTTGTCGAGAAGATCGTCTCGGGATAGCCGCGAACGACTGCGATTGCCTCAAGCGTGCGCACGACGCGAGCTGCTCGCGAGCTGCCTGCACGACTCGACGCTTCTGCACAGGCGTTAGAAGTTTCCCGAGGCGGCGATCTTGAGCGTGTCGATATGAAGCGCCTGATCGGCGACGATCCGCTTCAGGCGACGGTTCTCGTCTTCGAGCGCGCGCATCTTTGCGACGTCGCTGACTTCCATGCCACCGAACTTGGCCTTCCATTTGTAGAACGTCGTCTCGCTGATGCCGTGGCGACGGCAAACGTCCTTGGTCGCCTGGCCGCCCTCTTGCTCTTTGAGGATGCCGACGATCCGGGCTTCGGTGAACCGGGACTTTCTCACGGGCGGTCTCCCTTGAGGCGGCTGCCTCAGGATTCCGCACCTATTCCTGGACCCATTTCCGGGCTACCCGTCAAAATCAGTGCGGCTCTCAAAGACGCCGCACCTCATGCCCACAACCCTGGGGACGGCGACGAACCGTCCTCTGTCATCACCCTACAGTGGATACACGACGCTTGTCCAGGCGCACAGCCGGAGCCAATGAAAGCGATGCCGATCGGTTCAGTGAGCAAAATTCTCACGGCGACACTAGAGGTGGCGAAGTCTCCACTCGAGCGTGCTGAAGTCGCGTGGCAAACTGGCGTCTACAACTCGCTCATCTCGAACGCGCAAGCAGTTGCGCGGAGCCCAGGAAGCCGCTTCCAAACGCGGTCGGCCAAGAAATCCCGAAGCCGTCGAGAATTCGTGAAATCCGATGCGAACGTGACGCCGCTGCCCAATCCCGCACGTCATCCGTACATGGCGTGGGACGCTTTCGTCTACACCTCGGACCCCGATGGTCTGGCCGCTGACTTCGCCGTTCGCGGCGCAACGTTCAGCAAACCGCTGGCCGATACGCACGACGGCCTGCGCGGCTTCGAAGTCACTGATCCCGACGGCTACGTCCTCTTCTTCGGCCGCCCGCAAAACGACGAGTAGCGGGCACGATGATCGAGCTACCGTGCGAGGCGGAGATCGAGTGCTCCGCCGAGCGCGTCTTCGATCTCATCACCGACATGCATGGGCAAAGCCGGTGGCTCCCGCACTCGCCGGCCTTCCGCGGGACCGCCGATCTCTCGGCAAATCCGGTCGTTCTGGGGACGACGTACCGTGAACCGAGCCTGTTCGGGACGCGCCACGGAACCGTGACCGAATACGAACGTCCGGCCGCAATCACGTTCCACCAGCCGATGACGATGGCGCTGAACACCGGCACCGTCGACATCACCATGCGCTACACGCTCACACCCGACGGTCCGGCGACCCGCGTACGCCGCATCGTCACAATCGACATCCGCCGCAACTCCGCCTCCTGGAGGCTGTCATCGCGTACTCGTTCCGCACCGAAAGCCGCCGGACGTTACTCGCGCTCAAAGCCTACGCCGACACCCTGTCGGCGTAACCGAGGCGACTAGGGGCGCCAGCGGGAGGCGGCTTGGGCTAACTCCACCGGGCGCATCTCGGTGACTTCGAAGGCGACCAGCGGCTTGCGGCACTTCGCGCACACCAGGAACGCCGAGGGTTTCTTCTTGCGCAGCACTTCCATCGTGCACTTTTCGCAGCGCAGGATGTAGCGCTTCTGCGACTCGTTGAGCGGTCGCGCGGTGCCCAGGTCGTGATAGATCGACTTGAGGCCCAGCTCGCGCATCTTCTTCTTGAAGGTTGCGGTATGGCCGGGGTTCTCGCCGCGCGCGTAGAGCCAGGCGTGGATCATCTCGTGGAGGAGCGTCTCGCGCAGCTCGTCCGGCTTCCCGACCAAGTGCTTGGGCGAGAGCTCGATCATCGGCGGCTTGTAGGTGATGCGGCCGGCGAGGTTCGAGAACCGGTTGTTGTAGGCGATGCGGTGGGCGGGAATTTCGCCGCCGAAGTGCAGCAGGTTCAGCTGCGCGAACAGCAACTGCAGGTCGGCGACCGACGGCATACCGGGGAGCACGCCGATATCTTCGCCAAGACCTGCCCGTGGGCTTGCCGCTGCGCTTCGCGCTCCCGATCCTGGTCGTCTTCGCCGTCCTCTTCCTGGGGCTGATGGGCTGGTTTCTCCGCCAGGGCTACGGGACGACCGGTTCGGCGTTCGGACCGGGAACCGTCGCGGAACAAGGCGATGCGCGCATCCAAGCGACGCCTGCGCCGATCGCGACCGATCCGCCCGGGACGTTCACCGTTCCGCAGACCGGCACCGGGCCGATGACTGGGGCATCGAATGCGCTGCCCGGCCGCTCGACCGGCGGCGGTTCGCCGGCCGCGCCGCCGGCACCGGTGATGGCCGAGTTGCAAGCGCTGCGCGGGCGGCTCGCACACAATCCGAAGGACCTCGCCGCCCTCGTCGGTTTGGGCGACATGGAATTCGACGCGCAGAAGTTCGACCGCGCGCACGGCTACTTCACCCGCGCGCTCGCGCTCGACCCGTCGAACCCCGACGTGCGCACCGACGACGCGATCGCGCAACACATGACCGGCCACGATCTCGACGCGCTCGGCGAACTCGACCACGTCCTCGCGGTGCGCCCGCGCTTCGGGCCGGCGATCTTCAACCGCGGCGTCGTGCTGCAGGCGATCGGGCGGCGCACCGATGCGATCGCGGCGTTCCAACGTTACTTGACCGTCGCCGGTCCCGACGATCCGCGCGCCGCCGACGCCAAAGCGGCACTGCAACAGCTGGGCGCGTGACCGTCGCCTATCAGGGCCACCCCGGCGCCTTCAGCGACGTCGCCGCGCGCACGTTGGTGCCGTCGGCCGAAACGCGGGGCTACCCGTCGTTCGACGCCGCGATCGATGCGCTCGACCGCGGCGAGGTCGACGCTGCCGTGCTGCCGGTCGAGAACGCGATCGCCGGTTCGGTGCCGCGCAACTACGAACTGATCTGGGAACGGCCCGCGCTGCGCGTCCACGACGAGACGGTGCTCCCGGTCGAAATGTGCCTGATCGGCGTCCCCGGCGCGAGCATCGATGCGCTGGTCGAAATTCGCTCGCACCCGGTCGCGCTCGAGCAAGTCCGGCGCTTCGCCGACCGCTATCCGGCCTGGCGCCGCACGACGACGACCGACACTGCCGGCGCCGTGCGCGAGATCGTCGCGCTCGGCGACCCGACGATCGCCGCCGTCGGACCCGCGCTCGCGGCCGAACTGTACGCCGGCTCCATCCTCGCCCGCAACGTGCAGGACGAGGTCCAGAACTACACGCGCTTCTTCCTCTTGCGACGCGGCGACGCTGCTCCCGGTGGAACGCGCGCATGCGTCGGGATCGAGATCCAAGACCGGCCCGGCTCGCTGCGCGACGCCCTCTCGGCGTTCGCGGACCGCGCCATCGACCTGCGGTTTCTGATCGCCCGCCCCGATCACCGGATCCCGTTCCGCTACCGGTTCTTCTGCGAGCTGACCAACGTCGATGCGCCGCGCCTGGGGGCCGCCCTGGCCGAGATCGGCGGCGACCAGCGCGTCCTGGGTCACTATTAGCTGGTCAACGCATACTATCGGAGTTAAGAGAGGGGTAGCTCGGTTAGCTAAGCGAACAATTCGCCTCAAGGAGGGACCCGACCGTGGTGAATTGGTACCTGACCGTGCTTCGGAAGTACACGGTGTTCCAGGGGCGCTCGGGCCGCGCCGAGTTCTGGTGGTTCACGCTGATGAACGTCATCGTGGCCTTCGTGCTGCTGATGGCCTTCGGCGCAATCTCGAGGAATCTCGGCAGCGCGATCGTCACGATCTACGAGCTGCTCATCCTCTTGCCGACGCTCGGCCTGGCGATCCGGCGGCTGCATGACATCAACAAGTCTGGCTGGTGGATCTTCATCAGCTTCGTGCCCTTCGTCGGCGGCCTCATCTTGCTGATCTTCTACATTCTCCCGGGCACGCCGGGCGAGAATCAGTTCGGTCCCTCACCGAGCGTGGCCGCGGTCGCCGCCGCCTAGCCCTCAGAACGCGTCGAGTGCAGCGGCCAGACCCGAAAGGTCTTGGACCGCTGCAAGCGACGGTGGGCGCAACGTGCACGACGCGACGCGATCGGCTAACGCCTCGCGGGCGAACGTCGTGCGGACGCGGCGGAGCCACGGCTCGCCCAAATAGGTCGCGAGGCTGCCGAGCACGATGACGTCGAGCACGAGCAGATCCGCGAGCAATGCGCACGCGGCACCGACGGCGTCGGCGTTCTGGTCGATCGCCGCTTGCGCGACGAGGTCGCCTTCGGCGGCGCGGATGGCGACCTCCGCCCCGCTGGTCGCATCGAACGACGGATCGATGCGCCGCGCCAGCTTCGGCAATGCGCTCGCCGCACCGTACGACTCGAAACAACCCGGCTTGCCGAACACGTCCGGACCGTCGTCGCGATAGCGAACGTGTCCGATCTCGGGCGACGCGCCGTGCGCGCCGTAGCGGATGCGACCGTCGAGCACGATGCCGGCGCCGAAGCCCGTACCGCAAGTCAGGTACGCGAGGCCCGCGACATCGCGATCGGCGCCCCACCGGACCTCGGCCAGCGCGCACGCCGCGGCGTCGTGATGGATCGCGACCGGGCGTGCCAGGGCGTCCCGCAGTCGCGCGCCGAGCGCGACGCCGTGAAGGCCGGGGAGGTGCGGCGGCGAGATCACCAGACCGCGTCGCGCGTCCATCGGGCCGCCGACCGCGACGCCGATGGCCTGCCCGTCGGCCGCGACCGCGCCGACGGCCGCGACGATCGCCGCGATCAACGCCTCGCCGTCGTGCGCCTGCGTCGGCCACGCCGTCTGCGCGCGGATCGTTCCGGCGTCGTCACCGAGGACGACGCTGGTCGTCGTCCCACCGACGTTGACGCCGGCCAGCAGACGGGTTGCGTTCATCGCGGTCGAAGCCGCAGGAAGCTTCCTGCCGACTTGTTGAAGATCGCAACAGTTCTCCCGGTAAACAATCTCGTCGTGTTCCCCTTGCGTCTGGAGGCCGGTGTGCCGTCTCGCGCCCGTTCGTCTGCCCCGTGATCGACTCCGCGCCGGCGCTCGCGTTCGTCTTCGAAATCCGCGTCACGGTCGGCGATCCGGTCGACTTCGGCCTCACGCCACGCGGTTTCCGCCGGCGTATCGTCCCGATCACCGGTGGCACGGTCGAGGGCCCGCGGCTGCGCGGACGCGTCCTCACGGGCGGCGGAGACTGGCAGACGATTCGGCCCGACGGCGTCTGGGAGCTCGATGCGCGCTATGCGCTCGAGGCGGACGACGGGACACCGATCAAGGTCATCAACAACGCGCTGCGGCACGCGCCGCCGGCGGTGATGGCGCGCCTGACCGCCGGCGAAACGGTGCCGAGCAGCGCGTACTACTTCCGCGGCACGCCACGCTTCGACGTGGCCGAGGGCCCGCACGACTGGCTCACCCGAACACTCTTCGTCGCAACCGGTGAACGGCTGCGCGACGTCGTCGTCATCCGCGTCTTCGCGGTCGACTGACCGCTTCTCGTCAAGGAGATCGCATGCGTCCATCTCGCCTTCCGATCCTCACCTGTGCCCTGCTGCTCGCGGCCGGTCCGCTGGGAGCGAGCGCAGCGGCGCCGTCGGGTGCGCCCATCCATCTCGCCGCCATCTTCTCGACCTCGGGCCGCTATGCGCCGCTCGGCGGTCCCGAACGCGACGCCGTCCTGCTCGCGGTCGATCAGATCAACGCGGCCGGCGGCCTCAACGGCCATCCGGTCGACATCGACGTCGTCGACGATCAAGGTCGGCCCGACATCGCCTCGCAGCTCGCCACGCAAGAGATCGGCAAGGGCGTCGTCGGCATCGTCGGCGGCACCTCGACCGATTGCAGCGCCGCGATCGCGCGCGTCGCGAACGAGGCCAAGATCCCCGAGTTCTACACCACCCCGTCCTCGGAAGTGTGGAACACGCGCAGCGGCGTCGCCAAGTACGTCTTCGAAACCAATCCGAACAACGCGATCGAAGCCCCGGCGCTGCTCGACTTCGCGACCAAGAAGCTCGGCGCGAAGAAGATCGCCGTCATCCACGACGAGAACGCGTACGGCTCCGAAGGCGCGAAGATCGTCGAAGGGCTGGCCAAGGATCACGGCGTCGACATCGTCACCGATCAGTCGTATCCCGGCGCGTCGACCGACTTCACCGCGCAACTCGTCGCCATCAAGAACGCCGGCGCCGACACGATCGTGCTGTGGGGTGCCGCCGCGGCACCGCCGCTGATCGTGCGCGGAATCCGTCAGCTCGGTCTCAAAGTCAACGTGATCGGCTCCAACGGCATCGTCTCGAACCTGTTCCTGAAAGTCGCGGGCGCGGCCGGCGACGGCGTCTACTCCGACACGAATATCGACTACACGCATCCGACGGCCTCACAGAAGCCGTTCCTGGCCGCGTATCACGCGAAGTACCACGCGACGCCGGCGAACTTCGCCGCCTACGCATACGACGGCGTCGCGCTGCTCGCGTACGCGATCCGTACCTCGAAGCAGACCGGCAGCGAGGGGATCATCAGCGCGCTCGAGTCGATGAAGGCACTCCCGCTGATCGCGGGGACCTATCACTTCACGGCGCAGGATCACAACGGTCTGCGACCGAGCGACGTGCACCTGGCCGTCGACAAGAACGCGATCTGGTTCAACCTCGACTAAACTTCGGCCGCGTCGGCCTCGCGCGGCCGCCCACCCAGGTGGGTGGTCGCCGCCGAGCCGGCGCGTACGCCGGCTTCGAGACACTCCCGCATCGGCGCACCGCGGAGATGCGCGGTCATGAAGGCGGCCAGAAACGCGTCGCCCGCACCGGTCGTGTCGAGCACCCGCACGCGCGGCGCGGGGCACGACCAGCGCTCCTCGCCGCGTGCCGCCGCCGCCCCGTGCGGGCCGCGTTTGACGACGACCGTTCCGTAGTGCGCGGCGAGCACGCGCAACTGCTCGGCAAGGTCGCCCGTGCCGGCGAGGAGTGCCGCTTCGTCGGCGTTGACGATGCACAGCGTCGCGCGATGGGTCCATTCCCGGAACGCCGCCGGACCGACGGCCTGCAGCAGGGCGCTCGAGGCGGGGTCGACGCTGACCGGCACGCCGCGGACGGCCGCCTCTTCGATGAACGCGCGCACGGCCGCGCGTGGACCCGGCGCGGAGAACGCGTAGCCCGAGACGTGCAGCAACTGGACGCCGACGAGGTGCGTGGAATCGAGATCCGCCACACCGAGCGTGTCGTTTGCACCACGATCGGTGAGAAAGCTGCGCTGCCCGTCCGGCGCGATCAGGTTGACGACCGTACCCGTGGGCACCTCGACGTCGGCACCCAGGTGGGGCTCGACGCCCCACGCCGCCAGCAGCCACCATTGCTCGTCGTGTTCGCGCGCGCCGACCCGGCCGAGAAAGATCACGCGATTGCCCGCGCGCGCGAGCCATGCGGCCTGATTTGCGCCCGAGCCGCCCGGCGCTGGCCGGATGTGCGCGGGCGTATCGGTGCCCTCGCGGATCGGTCCGGACGGCTGCACGAGGATGTCGATCATGACATCACCGACGACGACGATCGTCGGGGGCGATGTCACGCCGGCCGCCCGGCCGCGAGCGCAGCCAGCTCGACGGCGATTGCGGCGCCCAGCGCGGCGTTGTTCTCGATCAGCGCGATGTTCGCGGTCAGACTCGCGCCGTCGGTCAACGTGGCGACGCGGTCGAGCAAGAACGGCGTGAGCGCTTTGCGCGCGATCCCTTGCGCTTCGGCGTCGGCGACTGCGCGCACGATGTGCGCTTCGATCGCCGGCGCGGGAATCGCATGTTCCGCGGGGACGGGATTCGCGATCAGGATACCGCCGCGCAAACCCAGCGCGCGCTGCATCGCGATGATCTGGGCGATCTCGCCGGCACTCTCGCAGCGATAGTCGACCGCGTGCCCACTCTCGCGTGCGTAGAACGCGGGGAACGCGTCGGTGCGATAGCCCAGCACCGGGACGCCTTGCGTCTCGAGATACTCGAGCGTCTTCGCGATGTCCAAGATCGACTTCGCGCCCGCGCAGACGACCGCGACGCCGGTCGACCCCAGTTCCGGCAAGTCTGCCGAGATGTCGAAGGTCTCGTCGGCCCCGCGATGGACGCCGCCGATCCCGCCGGTCGCGAAGACGGCGATCCCGCAGGCAGCTGCGATCAGCATCGTCGCGGCGACCGTCGTACCGGCCGTTCGTTTGCCGACCAGCAACGCCGCCAGGTCGCGGCGCGATGCCTTGACCGCATCGGTCGACGAGGCCAGCGCCTGCAGCGCACGCGCATCCAGCCCGACGCGGATCTCGCCCTCGAGCACGGCGATCGTCGCCGGATGCGCCCCGTTGGCCCGCACGATGCGCTCGACCGCCTGGGCCGTGGCCAGATTCTCCGGGAAGGGCATCCCGTGCGTGATGATCGTCGATTCGAGCGCGACGACCGGCGCGCCGGCCTCGAGTGCGGCCGCCAGGCCGGGCTCGACCCGGAGCAGGGAGGCTGGGATGCTGGGCACGAGGTCCTCCGATGATTGACTATGCAAACGATTTGACAGGTCAACGATATCCCGGGTACACTGCTTCGCAAGGCGGCGCGTCGACGCCGCCGTGGAAGGAGCCATCCGCGTGGATACCTCCGCTTATCTCTGCGATCCCCGCCTGTACGCGGACCGTGGCGTCCTCCAGCCGTTGACGTTCGGCGGCCTCTTCGACGCGACCGTCGAGCGGCGCCCCGATGCCCTGGCCGCGGTCGACGGCGCCCTGCGCGCCACCTGGGCCGACCTGGGCCAACAGGTCGACCGCCTGGGCGCCTGGCTGGCCGCGCGCGGCATCGGCCGCGGCGACGTCATCGGCTTGCACCTGCCCAACGGTGCCGCCTACCTGGTCGCTCACGCCGCCGCCTCCAAGCTCGGCGCGGTCGTGCTCACGCTGCACCCGGCCTACCGCGAGAGCGAGTTGCGCGCGATCCTCGCTCATGCGCGGGCGCGCGCGCTGCTGTGTCCGGCCAGTGCAGGCCCGCGTCTCGCACCGCTGACCGCCGCGCTGGGCGTGCTGATGCTCGCCGTCGGCGATCCGCAGGGCGGCTTCGACGCGATCGTCGCCGACGCGCGGCTGCGCGCGCCGCTCTGGCCGCAGGTCGCACCCGAGGATCCGATGGCACTGCTGCCGACTTCCGGCACCGAATCGCTGCGCCCGAAGATCACCATGCACGCGCACGAAGGGCTGCTCTCGAACGCC
>JBEKAU010000021.1:0-11743 GCA_050015755.1 Vulcanimicrobiaceae bacterium
CGCGATCAGGCGCACGTCAGAAGTGCAGGTTCCACACGTCCCAGAACGGCGTCGTGATCACCGGGGTCGGCGTGAAGGCCTGCAACGCGCTCGTGTATGCCTCGGCATCCTTGCGGAACCAGAGGATGATCGACGGATCGTCCTTCGCGAACTCTTCCTGGACGACGTAGTAATCCTTGATGCGCTGCGCTTCGTTGACCGTCTGGTTGGCCGCGTTCATCGCGTCCGTCGCGCGACGGTTGTTCCAGAACAATCCGTTCTGTCCGTGCGGCGCGAAGTCGTCGCCGGAGTAGATGGCGCTGTTGTCGATGTCGGACGCCGCCGTCCAGGCGAAGAACACGACATCGGACTTGCCGCCTTGGATGATGCCGTTGGCGGTATTGTCGAAGAACATCGGCGTCGGGTAGTTCTTGACCTCGGCGTCGGCACCGACCGCGTGCCAGTACGACTGCGCCTCTTCCTGAATCAGCTTGCCCTGATCGGACTCGACCTGGGTCGAGATCTGGAAGCTGAGCCGCTTGCCGTTCTTGACCCGGATGCCGCCCGGTCCCACGTGCCAGCCATCCTGCTCGAGCAGCGCCTTGGCTTTGGCGGGATCGTACGGATACGTCATGATGTGCGGATCCTGCGCCTTCGGGAAGAGGGTCGGATCGAGAAAGGTGTTGCTCAACTCACCCAAGCCGTGTCGGACTTTGTCGAGCAGCGCCTTGCGGTCGATCGCGTACGTGAGCGCACGCCGCACCAGCACGTCGTCGAACGGCGGACGTCGCTCGTTGAAGTCGATGTGGTCGAACACGTAGACGACGGGGGTGACCGTCTTCACGCCGGCGGCTTGCGCGAGCACGCCCTCGGAGGACGGTTGGAGGTTCCACGCGAGGTCGACCTCGTGCGTCTGCACCTGGGTCGCGAGCGTGTTCTGGTCGGGGATGATCTTGTAGACGACCTCGTCGATCTTCGGCTTGCCGAAGACGAAGGTCGGGTTCGCCTGCATGCGGATCGCGTTGCCGCGCTCCCACGAGAGGAACGTGTAGGGACCGCTGGTCACCTGTGGCCCCGCGTTGTACGCGGCGGTATTGAGGCTGCCTTTGCTGTCGTTGTACTTCGCCAGCACGTGCTCGGGCATGATCGGCCCGTTGCCGTTGACCCCCCACAGCTGTTGCAGGAACGGTGCGTAGACGCGCTTCATGTGCACGACCGCGATCGCCGGGTTGCTGCAGTCGATGTCCTTGATGTCCCGCCATCCCTCGGTCGTGTTGACGTTGTTGTGCGGGTTGATCATCACTTGCCAGGTGAAGCGGAAGTCTTTGCACGTGAGCGGGACCCCGTCGCTCCACTTGTCGTTGGCACGAATCTTGTACTCGATCGTCCGGCCGTCTTTGGAGACGTCGCCGTTGGCGACGGTCGGCACTTCGCTGACCGCATCGGGGATCGGCTGCGCGTGATCGTCGTAGAGTACCGCGTACTGATAGAGAAAGGCCGAGAGCGTGCCGACCGCCTGCGAGGTCGCCAGCGCCGGATTGAGGTTCTTGGGATCCTCGGCGGTCGAGATCGTCAGGACGTTGGGATGGTTCGCATCGGTCGAGGTCGTCCCGCTGCTGCTCTCCTGGCCGACTTTCGTGCAGCCGGTCGCGACCAGCGCCAACAGCGCGGCGAGCGCGAGCGCGCGCCGGGTCATCGCATCGCCTCCGCGTCGATTCCCTGCGCGCGGCAGAAGTCGCGGAACGCGTCGGGCGCGATCTCGGAGGGCTTGATCTCGCTGCGCCCGCCCCAGAAGACGTTGGTGTAGTCGAATTCGATCCCCGCTTCGCGCAGGTGTTGATCGATCGCCGCCTTGTGCGCCAGAACCGTCTCCTTCTCGGTGCCGTGCGCGACGCCCATGACGTTGACGCCGCGAAACTCGGGGCCGCCCTCGCGCCAGTACGCGTGGGTCATGATGTAGTGCCGGCCCACCTCGCGCCCGGCGTCGATCTCCCGGCCGACCGGGACCTTCCAGTGGAACAGCGCGTTGTAGCGCGTCACGCTCGCGCCGCCGGCGGCGGCGTTGGGCTTGACGTGCTCCAAAAACGTCGAGAAGCGTCCGATGACCTTCTTCGCGTTGAGCTCGCCGCCGATGCGGGCGAACTCCTCGAGCGAGAGTCCGGTCTCGGCGGCGCGCTCGCGCCACACGTCGCGGACGATCTCCTCGGGCGCGAACTCGCGCTTGATCGCGGTCAAAACTTGCCACTCGCGCGCGTCGAGGCTGACGATCTCGGTGTCCTTGACCTCGGCGAGCACGTCGGCGCGTGCGCCGGGTTCCATCCCGCGCCGCCGCACGTGGCCGACGCCGAGCGCGAAGAGCGCTTGGGCCGGCATCAACCGGTACGCCTCGGCGCCGATGCGGCCGGCCAGGAACGCCGCGTACTTCGCGATGTCGTAGCCCTGCGGGACCTTGAGCGTCGTCCACAGCCGGTAGTTCGAGCCGGTCGTCGCGCTGTCGGTCGTGCGGATGACGACGTGGCCGGAGAACGGGTCGACCTGCGAGAGCCAGTCGAACGCGTCGTTCAAGTTCTCGGGGGAAACCTGCCAGGCGCACAGGCTGCCCGCGGCCAGGTTCGTCGCCATCAGCGTCTGGCGCACGCGGCGGATCGTCCCCGCACGCAGCATCGCCACGATCCGTTCGAGGACCGTGGCGACGTCCAGGCCGCTCCGCTCGGCGACTTCACCGAACGGGTCGAGCTGAAAACCTTGGAGGCGATCCTCGCTCACCGCGAGGATCGCCGCGTTGATCGGATCGTCGATCCAGATCGGGACGGTGGAGGGCATCGCGCTAGGGTTCTCACCCAGCGGCGTTGGCGCCCTCCGCGTAGAGCAGAGCCTGTTCCGACTGCCGGACCGTGTACACGGCCGAGACCTCGTCGGTGAGGGCCTGCGTCAGCCCGACCTGGGCGTTGAGCAGCAGCGGCAGGGTCGTCACGCCGGCCTTGTACTGCGCCTGGGTCGAGCGCAGGACGTCCTGCGCCTTGGCCAGCTCGACGTTGGTCTGCGAGAGTGCGGCGTACGAGGCGACCAGGTTCACCAGCGCCTGCTGGACGCCCAGCTGGATCGTCTCCTGCTCGGCCACGAGCTGCGCGACGGCGTTGTCGAGCTGCCCCTGCGCCTGCGCCGTCTGGGCTCGCGTGACGCCGCGGTCGTAGATCGGAATCGCCAGGTCGAGCCCGATCGAGCTCGAGTTGCGGAACTGACCGCCGCCCGGCGAGGACGAGGCGATATCGTAGGAGCCGTCCAGGTTCAGCGTCGGCCACAGGCCGAGTTTGGCGGCCCGGAAGTTCCACTGGAACGAGAGCACGTTCTGCTGCGAGGAGGCCAGGTCGGGGCGCAGGGCGACGGCACGCGCATAGGCCGTGTCGTACGACGGCGTCGGGAACGCGGGCGTCAGCTTGATGACGCCCGAGGTCGCGCTCAGCGTCGGGACGTCATCCTTCGGCTGCACGCTCAGAGCGGCGTCGAGGCCCAGCGTGTTGGCGAACGTCGCGATGTCCGAGAGCACCACGGCCTGTTCCTTGATGACCGCGACCCGTGCCTGTTCGGTCGGAAGCTGCGCGGTCGAAAGGTCGGCGGCAGCCTCGGTGCCGGCGCGAATCTGCGCGGCGACGAGATTCTCTTGGATTTGGTCGAGCGCGACGGTCGCGATGTCGACCTGGAGTTGCCGCTGTGCGGCCAGCACGTTGTAATAGGCGTTGGCGGTGTTGTACGAGATCGTCTGCAGTTCGCGCTGATAGGTCGCGATGGTCGCGCTCTGTGTCGCGCGCGCCGAGCGGATCTCGTCCGCGACGCGGCCCCCGTCGTAGATCAACTGGTTCAGCGTGAACGAGAGCCCGTTGTCCGTCGACCATGGCGAGAACGTTTGCGTGCTCCCGGTGGTACCGGTACCCGTACCCGTACCGGTCGTGGTGAACGAGCCGCCCGCAGCCTGGCTGTGGTCGCGCGCGGTCGACGCCGCCGCCGAGAGCGAGGGGAAGATCGCAGTCTGCGCGAGCGCGACGGGTGCCGTCTCGATCGCGACCTGCGCGCGCGCCTCGGCGAGCAGCGGAGAACGGGCGTAGGCGATCAGGATCGCCTGCTGCAGCGTGACGACCTGCGGGACGCCGGCCACCGTATGCGGCGCCGACGCCGGAGCGGGCGTACCGTAATAGGGGAACGGAAGCGGCGACTCTTGGTCGGCCGCCGGCAGGTTCGGTACCGCGTTGGGCGAGACCGGCACGTACGAAGGCTGCGGCAACGGGGCGGGCGTTGTCGTGACCTGGACCGCGCCGGGCGTCCCGGTCGCGACCGGGACCGGCGAGGCCGCCGGCGCCGCCGGTTGGCGCGTGCTGGCGCCGGCCGTGAGCGGAAGAACGGAGGTCAGCACCAGCACGCCGACCGTCCCGAGCGCCCAGAGGCGCGGGGGGCGAAGCGGCATCTAGTGGGCTCCCGCGGGCGTCGGCCCAGCGATCGCGACGATGCTGCCATCGCCGAGTCGATCCGGGCGCGTGACGATCACGGTCGTCCCCGGTTGGACGTCCGGACTCGTAACTTCGGCCAGCGTGTCGGTCTGCAATCCGACATGTACCGGCACTCTCTTGGCCAACTTCAAATTCATCGCGGCTCCCTGCGGTGCTGCGGCCTTCCCACCCTTCCCGGCAGGGACGGCCCCCTTGCTCATACCCGATGAAGCTGGCATTTCTACAGCAATGTACACGTTGGCGCCGGTATCGTCGGAGAACACCGCGCCACGCGGCACGACGATCGTATTGTCGTGGCGCGCGGTGAGCACGTTGACGGCGACCAGCATCCCACCCCGCAGGAGGTCGTGCGGGTTGGTCACGCGCAGCCGTGCGCGATACGAGAGCGTGCCGGTCGTCGGCGTCGCGTTGACGTCGAACACCGTCCCGGTGAACGTGTGCGAGCCCAAGCTCGTCGTGGTGAACGACACCGGCGTCCCGGTCCGGACGTAGCCCAGGTCCTCGTCGGGGACGTTGACGTTGACGTAGACGGTGTCGATCTGCGAGACCTGGACGACCGGCTGGTTCGGGCCCGCGAACGAGCCGGGGTCGAGCAGCCGCTGCGTGACGACGCCGTCGAACGGCGCGACGATGCTGGTCTGCGCGATCTCGGTCTGGAGCAGCTTGACCTGCGCCTGCGCCGCGCCGAGCGCGCCGCGGTTCTGCGCGATCTGCTGGGCCTGGATCGGCGCCGCCGCCGTGCCCTGCTGCTTGGCCGCGCGCAGCGCGACGATCGCCTGACGCTGCGTCTCCTTGGCGGTGTTGAGCGTCTGCAGCGCCTGCACGTAGGCCGCTTCGGCCTGGATGAAGGCGGTCTGCGCGACGTAGCCCTGGCCCAGGAGCGACTTGTCGGCGACGTACGTCTCCCGCGCGCTCTCGTAGGCCGATTGCGCGGTCGAGACCGCGTTGCGGGCCGAGACGAGCTGCTGCTGCGCGGAAACGATGGTCGAGGAGCCTTGGGCCGCCGTCACCGGGTACTGCAGGTTCGAGGAGCTCAGCGCTGCCGAGCCCTGCTGCACGAGCGCTTCTTCTTGCGCCAGCGTCGCCCGCAGCGCGGAGTCGTCGAGTTTGGCGAGCAGCTCACCCTGGCGGACGTGCTGGCCTTCGTTCACGTAGACCGCGACCAGGTTGCCCGACTGCGGCGAACTGAGCGTGGACTGCTGCAGCGGCGTGATCTGGCCGTCGAGGACGACGAAGGTCGCGATGTTGCCGCGGTGGGCTTGGGCCACGTCGACGGCAAACGGTGGCGGCCCCTGGTTGGCGGATCCGCCACCTTTTCCACACGCCGTCAACGTCGCGATCGCGATCGCCGTAGCGAGCGCTATGCGCCGACTCCCTGTCATGATGCTCCTTCAAAAAGCCCTGGTCGCCCGACTGCACTGGAAATGACGTCGAGCGGGCGGTCGATGTTCTCGCCCCGTCCGGTACTACGGCTCGGAACGTGAAAATGATTCGTCCGGTTGCCGGTCGTATGGTGCCCGCGGGATGCGGGGCAAGATCGAGGTCGGGAGGTCCTACCAGCGCCAGACGCGGGTCGAGGAGTGGATGACGGCCGAGAAGGCCGGCAATGCGGGTGTCGACGTGCTCTCCACGCCGATGCTCCTCCAGCTCGTGGAGGAGGCGGCGATGCAATGTATCGCCCCCGTGCTCGACCCCGATGAGATCAGCCTGGGGACCCACGTCGACCTGGCCCACCTCGCGGCCACCCCGGTCGGCCTGATCATCCGGACCGAGGTCGAGGTCCTCAAGGTCGACGGCCGGCGGATCGAGTTCGCCTTCGCCGCCTTCGACGAGCGCGAGAAGATCGGCGAGGGGACCCACGAGCGCTACATCACTTCCCGGGAGAAATTCCGCGAGCGGCTGGACGAGAAGCTCGGCTGACTCGCCGGCCCGGACGGGCCCAGGCGGAACCCTCGCGACCCCTCCACACGTTCGAAGGTCTGAACGGGCGACCTGAGGCAGAATCTGCCCTAGGGGACCCGATCCCGCTGCCTCGCGTTGCCGCCTAGCGGAAACGCGAGGGATTGAGCGGCGGCACTGCTGGGTACTCGGTCTCGTGTCCGTGCCCGAGACCGGCGGGCTCCGCCGCCTTTGGCTTGTCCCGGCACTCTTCCAACATCCAATCACCACGTAGCATGGGAGACATTAATTCAGTGAAACGACTGAGCACCGGACTTCTGGCAGCGATCGTCGCGGCCGGGATCGGTACGACGTCGGTCTACGCTCAGCAACCTGCGGCGCAAGGAAATGTTCGACACTTGCAGCCCACGCAGGTCGCTCAGACGGCCGACCAAATGCCGCCCGCCGACTTCGGCGCTCCGCCCTCGGGCGAAGTTCCGATCCTCTTCAACGATCGGCACGTCTATTCGAAGCCCGATACGCTAAAGCAGAACCGTGTTCTGGCTGCGCTCGTGCGTGGCAACACGATTCTCATCCCGCTCCGCTCGATGTTCGAGCAGATGGGCGCGACGGTCTCTTACGATCCCGCGACCCGTACCGCCGATGTTTCGAAGCCCGGCTCCGACGTCAAGGTGACGGTTGGCCAGCCGGAAGTCGTCATCAACGGCGAGTCACGTCCGCTCGACGTTCCCCCTGAGATCTACCGTGGCGCGATCCTCGTGCCGGTCCGCGTGATCTCCGAGGGCATGGGCGCGTACGTGCAGTGGGTTCCCGACCGTCGCATTGTGGTCGTTCGGTATGTGGCTGCTCCGCCGCCGCCGCCGCCGACCCCCGTCCCGACGCCGGTTCCGACCGCGGTCCCGACTCCGGTCCCGACCCCGGTTCCGACCCCTGTCCCGACGCCCCGTCCGCGTTACTACGAGAAGTTCATCGCCGGCGACTACATCTTCGAGCCGACGGTCTACAACGAGTTCTCGCCCGGCAACAAGAACATGGGTCCGTCGTACGCGGGCCGTGCTGCGATCGAATTCCCGGCCTTCAACATCCCGTGGATGATTGAAGTCAACGCCGAGCAGTTCGCCTACCAGCACGTCGGCGACTTCGACACCACCGTTCCGCGGAACGCTCCCTGCGTCGCAGGTGCCCCGCAAAACGGTAACCGCGGCTGCGTGACCACCATCGGTGGCGGCACCGGCAGCGTCTACGTCCCGTCCTTCACCGCGGAAGATCGCGACCTCGACGTCCGTCTGGCCGTCCAAGTCGCAGCTCCCCGCATCTACATCGGCGTCGGCTACCTGTGGCGCAACGACAACTACGGGTACCCGCAGCAGAGCGGCTTCGGCTTCGGCGTTGAGAAGCTGCCCGACCTGGACCACGCCCTCTCGCTCTTCGGTAGCTACTGGTACTACCCGAGCATCCAGGGCAACTTCACGGATCCGACCACCGGTATCGGGTACGCGCTCCAGTATCGCGACTCGAAGTACCAGATCGGTGCCGCCTGGAGCGTTCCGTTCTTCGGCAACACCGGCGTCTTCCTCGAAGGCGGCTTCATGGGTGACCGCGGCTACGCGAAGCAGTTCGCGCCCGACGGCTTCATCCACGACGGCTGGTTCGGCGGAGTGGGTATCCGGTTCTGACCTCGAGGCTTGGGCGCTCTTGACGAGCGCCTGAGCACTCACCCGCGGCCGAGGGCCGCGGGACTTCACCAGGGCGAAGGCCTCCGGGTTACCGGGGGCTTTCTGCTTCTTGGGCCGCCGGCGCCCCCGGCGTCGCCGTCGCTCCGGCATCCTCGCGGCCGCCGTCGGCGACGACTTTGGCGTGCGGATACGCGTGCCGCAGCCATGCGTAGGTCGCGTGGACGTGACGCACGCCGTCCTCGGTGTGGATCTTCGCGTAGAAGTGCTCGAGCGCGTAGAGCGTCGTCGGCAGCCAGCTGTCGCACGGGTATTTGCGCTGCCAATCGCGGACCGCATCCTCGGTCAACGCGATCGCGCCGCGCGTGTCGGGCTCTTTCGTCGGATCCGCGTCGATCTTCAGACCCTGGTCCTTGATCGTGTTGCGAATGCCGAGAATGCTCATCTTCATGCGGCCGAAATACTCATCGGCCGGCGCGACCTTGCAGGCCGCGACGTGCCTGTGCACGTCGCGCCGCACATGCGTTCGCTGCGCCGCGGAGGCCGGCACCGCGACCGAGGCCGCAGTGGTCGTCGCGGCCACGAGAGAAAGAGCAACGATCAGACGTGTCATACGGTAGACCCTCAGCGAGGAGGCCGTCCGTGAACCCTCGCCACCCGGAGTTGACAAAAGCAGTGAACGCCAGACCGATCGCCGTTGCCGCCATCCAGCTGCGCGCACACGACCGTGCCGATTTTAGCGAGCGCTGGCCCGCCGTCCTGGCACGCATCGTGGCCGCGGCCGAAAGCGGCGCGCGGTTGATCGTCGTCCCCGAAGGGACCGTCCCTGCTTATGTTATCGGAGCCGACCCGATCGACCCGCAGTTGCTCGCTTCCGCGGCCGAAGACGTGATCGCGGTCGCAGGCCGCACCGGCGCGACGATCGTGTACGGTGGCGCACGTTCGGATGCGCGCGGCGTCGCGAACGCTGCCTACGTCGTCACCGGCGAGGGCGTCGTCGGCCATGCCGACAAGTGCTTTCTTTGGCACTTCGACCGCCGCTGGTTCACCCCGGGCGATGCGTTGCGCCCGGTCGACACGCCCCTGGGCCGACTCGGCGTGTTCATCTGCGCCGACGGCCGCATCCCGACCATCGCGCCGGCACTCGTCGCCGCCGGCGCCGAGGTGCTCGTCGTGCCGACGGCCTGGGTGAGCAGCGGTCGCGATCCGGATGCGTTGGAGAACGTGCAAGCGGACCTCATGATCCCGGTGCGTGCGCGCGAGAACGGCGTGCCGCTGATCGCCGCCAACAAGGTCGGCGTCGAGGCGCGCAGCGTGCTCTACTGCGGCAAGAGCCAGATCGTCGCCGCCGACGGCAGCCTCGTCGCGCTCGGCTCGCAGCACGACGAGGAGATCGTCCGCGGGACGGTCGCGATCGGGCCGTCGATCGCATCGTTCGCGGCGGCCCCGGCGGCCGTCACGCGCGGCACCGGTCCGATGCTGCCGGCCGCGCTGCGCATCGCGATCTCGCCGCAGGCCGATCCGGCGCTCCACGCGCTGGCCGCGACGGCCGACGCCGATCTGGTCATCGATCCGCAGTCGCTGCCGACCAGCAGCGAGGTCGCGATCGCCGACGACGAGGCGGTCGTCGATCCGCGCGCACTGGTCGGGCCGCGGCTCGAAGGGGTGCGGCTGTTCGTGTGGCGCGCGTCGATCGACGAGACGTGGACGGTACGGTTCGCCCGCACCCGTGCCGCCGAACTGCGCTGTTACCTGGTCGTGCTCGACACCCTCGGGACGCGCGCGTTCGCCGTCGATCCCGACGGCGTCATCGTCTGCGCGACGCGCGGTGAGTTCGCGCTGGCGGCGTTCGCCTTCGACCGCTCGCGCACCGACGGTTGGCGCGTCGCGCCGGCGACCGACGTGCGCGAGGGCCTCGAGCGCGTGCGCGACCTGACCGCAGCGGTGACGCGATGAGCATCCCGCACGAGATCGCACCGGAAGGGACGCAGCACCACGACGGGCCGCGCTGGATCCCCGTCGCCGCGGCGATCCTCGCCCTCGCCTCCGCGGTCTCGGGCTACCTGACCAGCGCGCGGCAGAGCGAGGCGCTGCTCACCAAGAACGAGCAGCTCGTCGCGTTCACCCGCGCCGCCGACACGTACAACGAGTACGAATCGGGGCGCATCAAAGTCTCCGTCTTCCGCGCCGCGCTCGACGCCGGGAACGTCCAGCACCCGCACGCGCTCGAAGCCGATGCCGCCCGCGAAGAGGCGAAAGGGCCCGATCTCAAGCGCCGTGCCGACGACGACGTCGTCGAGTCGCAGCGGTTCGCGGCGCAAGCCGACCGGCTCACCCAGGAGCATCAGTGGCTCGAAGTCGGTACGACGCTGTTCGAGATCTCGATCGTCCTGATCTCGATCAGCGCGCTCGTCGGCTCACGCGTGTTGCCGGTGTCGGCCGGGATCGCGACCCTCTGCGGCGTGGGGATCGACGTCTTCGCTCTCTTGTCCTGACGCGGCGAGCTCGCTGCGGCGCGCCAGCGCGGCCCACACCAAACCGAACCCGATCAGGGCGAAGCCCAGCACGAGCGCCCAGGTGTCCGGCGCCGACGCGATCGAGAGCGCCGCGAACGTCCCGAGCGTCGGCCGCAGGGTGACGCCGCCGATCGTCACCGGATCGCCTTGCGTGATCACGATGCCGAGCGAGTTGCCGGCGTCGTCCGACGCGGTCAGAATCACCGCCGGGCGACTCGGATCACCGATGTGATGCGGAAACTGCGCGAGCTGCTTGGGCGTAAAGTAGAGCGCACGGAAGAGCCGGTGTTCGGCCGGCGTCGAGAACGTGTCGACCGGCACCGAGAGCGTGTCGGTGATGCGCTGCGCCGCACCGAACAGCAGCACCGGCGAGAGGAACGCGGTCCCGCTCGGCTGGGTGATGGTCAGGTGTGCGCCGTGCGCATCGTAGGCTTGCAAGTAGACCGCCGGATGCGGATCGAGGCTGAGCACCGACTCGCCCAGCAGCCGGCGCGCGCCGCCGTTCACCGACAGCTCGGGTTTGCCGCGGCGGCGCACGACGATGCCGGCGTCACCGCGCGCGATCATGGCCGCGTCGGCGGCCGGAAAGAACGCGGCCGCGCCGAGCGCCGGCACCGGCACGACGGTCCCCGGCGCGCCGGCGATGCTCGCCGTGTCCGGACCCAGCAGCCCCGACGCGAGCCCGGCGACGTCGACGACGGCGGCACCCGCGAGCGCGAGCAGTAACCGCCGCCCGACGACGCCGTCGCGACCGCGACGCGCCGCGAGCGCGTAGCTCACCAGCAACGCCAGCGCCAGCGCGAGCGCGAGCGCGTATTGCCAACTGTGATAGAGCGCGTAGCCCGGCTGCACGTCCTGCGCGACCACCAGCGCGACCGCGACCGCGCCGACCAGCAGCGCCGTCGTGCGCGCGTTCATCGCGCGCTCGCGAGCGCGGGCGCGACGGCGGCGCGCATCTGCGCCAAGGTCATCGCGCCGTCGACGCCGCGCACGATCTTGCCGTCACGACCGACCACGATGGACGTCGGCAGGCCGAGCGCGGCGTAGGTGCGACCGTACTGCTGCTGCTCGTCGACCAAAATCGGGAACGTGACGCCGCGGTCGCGCGCGAACGCGGCGGCGACGCTGGACGCTTCGCCCTGATCGACGCCGAGCACGACGACCTTGCCGGCCT